>NZ_JBSFLV010000070.1:0-48706 GCF_053599215.1 Streptomyces sp. NPDC001002
CGGTGTGAGCCGGTCGGCGATCTCGCGCAGCACACCGTCCTGGCGGGCCCCGCGCCGGTCGATCTTGTTCACGAACAGCAGGGTCGGGATGCGCAGCCGCCGCAGTGTCCGCATCAGGACGCGCGTCTGCGCCTGGACGCCCTCGACGGCCGAGACGACGAGCACCGCGCCGTCGAGCACGCCGAGGACGCGCTCCACCTCGGCGATGAAGTCCGGGTGGCCCGGTGTGTCGATGAGGTTGACCGTCACGTCGTCGACCTGGAAGGAGACGACGGCGGACTTGATGGTGATGCCGCGCCGGCGCTCCAGCGCGAGGGTGTCGGTACGGGTGTTCCCGTCGTCGACGCTGCCGATCTCGTCGATCACGCCGACGGTGTGCAGCAGCCGCTCGGTCAGGCTGGTCTTACCTGCGTCGACGTGCGCGAGGATGCCGAGGTTGAGCAAGTGCACGAAGCGTCATGTCCTTTGGGTGAGGGGTCATTCCTTCCTGGGTGGACATGAACGGTGCGCGCATCTCAGCTCCTCGGTTCTTTCACTGCGGGTTCCTGAGCAGTGCAGCAGACGGACGTCCGCGATGCCAACGGATTATCGGGGAGCGCGATGATGGAAGGCGTGGTGATACGGAGTCGCTCGGGGCCCGGATGCGACCCTTGACCCGACCGCCGGAACACCGGCTGACCTGGGCCTGTCCGAAGGAGCGGAGCGTGCGTGACATCCTCCCGCGGCTGAGCGAGTGGTATGCGGACCGGGTGCCGTTCGGCCTCGCGACCGTCGTCGCCGTCAGCCGCAGCGCGCCGCGCGATCCCGGCGCGGCCATGGCGGTCGGGCCCGGCGACGAGGTCGTGGGGAGCGTGTCCGGCGGCTGTGTCGAGGGAGCCGTCTTCGAGCTCGCCCAGGAGGTGGTGGCGAGCGGCGAGGCACGCCTTGAGACCTTCGGGTACAGCGACGAGGACGCGTTCGCGGTCGGGCTCACCTGCGGCGGCGAGATCACGCTGCTGGTCCGGCCCGTCACTCCGGAGACCGATCCGACGTTCCCGGTGATCGCGGAGGCCGTCGCCGCGGGCCGTCCGGTGACCGTCGCGACGGTGCTCGACGGACCCGCGCCGCGCGGGGCGACCCTCGCGGTCGGCCCCGACGAGGTCTCGGGCACGCTGGGATCGGAAGGCCTGGACTTCGCCGTCACCGCCGACGCCCGGGGCGAACTCGCCCTCGGCGCAACGGGGTTGCGGCACTACGGGCCGCGCGGCGAGCGCCGCGAGGACAAGGTCACCGTCTTCCTGCACTCCTTCGCCCCACCGCCCCGCATGCTGGTCTTCGGCGCGATCGACTACGCGGCCGCGGTCGCCCGCATCGGCGGCTTCCTCGGCTACCGCGTCACCGTGTGCGACGCCCGCCCGGTCTTCGCCACCCCGAAACGCTTCCCGACGGGCGTCGAGGTGGTCGTCGACTGGCCGCATCGCTACCTCCACGGCACGGACACGGACGAACGCACGGTGATCTGCGTGCTGACCCACGACCCCAAGTTCGACGTACCGCTCCTGACGGAGGCGCTGCGCCGCCCGGCCGCCTACATCGGCGCGATGGGCAGCCGCCGTACCCACGACGACCGCATGCGGCACCTGGTCGACGCCGGCCTCACCGAGCCCGAGCTCTCCCGACTGCGCTCCCCCGTCGGCCTCGACCTCGGGGCCCGTACGCCCGAGGAGGTCGCGGTGTCAGTCGCGGCGGAGATCATCGCGTTGCGGTGGGGCGGCAGCGGCACGCCGCTCTCGGCCACGGCGGGGGCGATCCATCCGTCGTCGTAGGCGTCAGGGCCCGGTAGGTCTGCGTCGCGCCACCGGCGGGGCTACCTCGGAGGCAGTCGGTGCAGTTCCAGGTCGGTGAGGCGGCCGTCGGCGGCCGTGGCGGTCATGTACGTGCAGTGCGGCTGGCGTCGGCGGTCGGTCGGGGAGCCGGGGTTGAGCAGGCGCAGGCCGGTGGCGGCGGTGGTGTCCCAGGGGATGTGGCTGTGCCCGAAGACCAGCACGTCGAGGTCCGGGAAGCGTGCGGCGCAGCGGGCCTCCCTGCCCTGGGCGGCGCCCGTCTCGTGGACGACACCGAAGCGCAGGCCGCCGAGTTCGGCGTACGCCACCTCGGGCAGCCGGGCGCGCAGGGGCGGCCCGTCGTTGTTGCCGTACACGCCGACGACCCGCTGGGAGCGGGCCTCCAGCAGATCGAGGGTGGCGCTGTCGACCCAGTCCCCGGCGTGCAACACGACGTCCGCGCGCGGGAGTTCGGCGAGCAGCGGCGCGGGGAGTTCCTTGGCGCGCTTGGGGAGGTGGGTGTCGGACATGAGGAGGAGGCGCACGGGGTCAGCCTAGGGAGGATGGCGGGAGTCCGCTCGGCCGGTCCAACAGAGGTCTACAGTTGAAACTGTTCAGTCTGGACTGGACAGTTTCCCGATCACGGATCTACGGTGGGCCCATGAACGCATCGGCCACCGACCCGCCCGAGGGCATCTCCGACTCGGCGGCCCGGGCAGCCCGTGACCTGCGGGTGGTGTTCAGCCGGCTGCGGCGCCGGATCCGAGTGATCGCGGAGAACGAGGAGCTCACCCCGCCCCAGGTCTCCGCGCTCACCCTGGTCGCCAAGCACGGCGCGGCCACGGCCAGCGCGCTGGCCACGGCGGAGGGCGTACGTCCGCAGTCGATGGCCACCACGCTCGCCGCGCTCGACCGGCAGGGCATGATCCGCCGCACCCAGGACCCCGACGACGGCCGTCGTCAGCTCGTCACCCTCACCGATGCCGGGCGCAGACGCGTCGACGGCGACCAGCAGGCGCGCGAGGAGTGGCTGGCCCGGGCCCTCCAGGACCGGTACACCGAGGACGAGCGGAGAAGACTCCTGGACGGGCTGGCCCTGCTGGAACGGCTGACGCAGGAGTGAAAAGCCCGGCTTGAGAGGCTCGCTCGCGAGGCCTCCCCCTCGTCGGCCGGCACGCCCCGGGGAGCGCACACCGTCCTCCCCGCTCCTCCTCCCCCCAGCTCCACCGCACTCTCCCGAAAGGCACGTCCATGACCGTCACCGCCCTCGACCCGCGCACCGCCCTCGTAGTGATCGACCTTCAGGCCGGCATCGTCGGCGCGCCCACTCAGCCGTACTCCGGCGAGGAGGTCGTGGCCCGCACGGTCGCGCTCGCCGACGCCTTCCGTGACCGGGGGCTGCCCGTGGTCCTGGTCCGGGTCTCGTTCGCCGCCGACGGGGCGGACGCCCCCTCCGGCCGCACGGAAGCCGCCGGACGGACCGGGACCCCGCCCGAGGGCTGGGACCTGATCGTCGGTGAACTCGCGGGCCACGCGGGCGACATCACCGTCACGAAGCACAACTGGGGCGCCTTCCACGGCACCGACCTCGACGTCCAGTTGCGCCGGCGCGGTGTCACGCAGATCGTGCTGACGGGCATCGCCACCAGCATCGGCGTCGAGTCCACCGCCCGCGCGGCCTACGAGCACGGCTACCACGTCACGCTGGCCACCGACGCGATGAGCGACCTGAGCGCCGAGGCGCACGACAACAGCGTCGAGCGGATCTTCCCGCGCCTGGGCGAGCGGGGCACCACGGCGGAGATCCTCGAACTCCTCGCCAAGACACACGACTGACGCCGCATGGTCATCCTCTCGTCAGGGAGGTGCGAGTGGGGCAAAGCCCCCTCGCGGGTTAGCATCTGGCCACCCGCACCACCCATTCGGCGAGCGACCCGAGGGGGCTCGGAAGCCCGATGCCGGTCAAGGTCAGCGTCATCGTCCCCGTCCACAACCCGGGGGCCCGCATCGGCGATTGCATCGCCTCCCTGCTCAAACAGTCCCTGCCGCCCGACGACTTCGAAGTGATCTTCGTCGACGACGGCTCGACCGACGCCACCCCGGCCCGGCTCGACGCGCTCGCCGCCGAGGACCCCCGGGTCCGGGTCGTCCACCAGGACAACTCCGGCTGGTCCGGCAAGCCCCGCAACGTCGGTGTCGCCGCCGCCCGCGGGGAGTACGTGATGTTCGTCGACCACGACGACGTCCTCGGCGACGAGGCCCTGGAGCGGATGTACGGGTACGGGGTGGCCAACGGCGCCGACGTGGTCGTCGGCAAGATGGCCGCGCGGGGCCGGCCGGTGCCGGTGGAGCTGTTCCGCCGCAACCGGCCGCGCGCGAGCGTCGAGGACGCCCCGCTCATCGACAGCCTCACCCCGCACAAGATGTACCGCAGGGCGTTCCTCGACGGCATCGGGCTGCGGTTCCCCGAGGGCCGGCGCCGCCTGGACGACCACGTCTTCGTGACCGAGGCCTATCTGCGCGCGGCCAACGTCTCCGTGATCGGCGACTACGTCTGCTACTACCACGTCCCGCGCGACGGCCACTCCAAGGCGGGCATCCAGCCCTTCGACCCGGCCGGGTACTACAAGAACCTCCGCGAGGCGCTGGACGTCGTCGAGCGGTACACCGAACCGGGCCCGGTGCGCGACAAGTTGTACCGGCGCTGGCTGCGGGTGGAGATGGTGGACCGGCTGCGCGGCCGCCGCCTGCTCGCCCTGCCGGAGGACCACCGCCGGAAGCTCTTCGAGGAGATCCGCCAGGTCGTCGTGGAGCGCTTCGGGCCCGGTGTCGCCGCCGGGTTGCAGCCGACGCAGCAGGTCGTCGCCGCGCTGGTCGTCGCGGACCGGCTCACCGACGTGACGGCCTTCGCGGAGTGGGAGGCGGGTGTCGAACTGGCCGCGGCGCCCGATCTCGTCGAGTGGCGGGACGGTCTGCTGCGGTTCGACTTCGCCGCCGAACTCACCACGGACGGTACGCCGTTGACGTATCCCGGCGGCAGTGTGCGCACCCGGCCGGACGAGCCGCCCCGTGATGTGGCCGACGCGATCGCCAGGGTGGGGGCCGGGGCGGTGACCCGGTTCGGCCGGGCGACCGCGGACCTGTTGCTGCGTGAACGGGCCACGGGCGCCCAGTACTTCCAGCCGATCGAGGTCACCCGGGAGATCGTGCCGGTCGAGGACAGCGGGCAGGTCCGGCTGGTGCTGCGCGGGGTGGTCACCGTCGACGCGGCCACCGCGGCGGGCGGCGCTCCGCTGCACGGCGGGCTGTGGGACACGTACGCCCGGATCAGGCTGGGCGGCTGGACCAAGGAGAGCCGGGTCGGTCCGGGTCCGCGCAAGGCCCGGGCGGCGACGTCGGCCGGGGTGGTGGCCGGCCGGGTGGTGCTGCCGTACTGGACGGACCGGCACGGCACCCTCTCGCTCGACGTCGACCGGGCGGTCAAGCGGCTCGGCCTGAACGGGCTGAGCCCGGACGACACCGACGCCTCGACCGGCCGGCTGCGCGCGCCGCTGCCGCTGTACGCCCCCGCCAGGACAGGCGTCCTGCTGAAGCTCACGTCCTCCGACGCCGCGGTGGAGACACCGGGCACGCTCTCACCGACCGATGACGCCGTTGTGCTCGACGCGGCCCTGCCGGTCGACCGGCTCGACGGCGGCACCTGGCGGTCCGCGCTGTGCCTGGCCCCCGACGCCGAGGAGCCGCGCTTCCTGCCGCTGCCGCTCGCCCTGCGCACCGCGGCCGGCTCGGTCGAGGTGATGCGGCCGCCCCGGCCCGGCGTCGTACGCCAACTCGCCCGCCGGGTACGGCGTTTGCTCGCCGCGACCCTCGGCCGCAGGGCGTCCGAGGGCGCGGGGCAGAGGATCTGACCGCGCCCCGCGCAGGCCGGCCGCTCTCGTGAGGGGGCGTCCTGCGCGGGGCGAGTGGTTCAGTGTCCGCCGGTGATCTGGCCCAGGGCGGAGCTCAGCGGCTTCCAGCCGCGGGAGCGGCCGAGGCCGAGGTTGCGGGCCCGGACCAGCGGGCGCCAGAAGTCCGCGCGGGTCAGCGTCTCGGGCTGGACCGCCTGGACACGCTCCAGGATCGCCTCGGGCACCTTCTGCGGGTCGGGCACCTCGAACTCGGCGATGATCTCGTCGTACTTGTCGCTGAGCACGGTGTTGGCGTGGTCGGCGCCGAAGACGACCAGCTGGCCGGTGGGCTGGGTGTCGACGAGGACGGTCACCAGGTCGGGGCGGTAGCGGTTGAGGATCTCGACGACCTTGTAGACGTCACCGGTCCAGTACTTGGTGTGCCGGTCCCGGGCCGCCTCGTCGACGCTGCGCGGCAGCATGTCGTCGAAGACGATGACGCTGGCCCAGTCGGAGTGCTTCTCGACGTTGATGAAGTCCCGCAGCGCGTACTCGAAAAGGTGCATGCCGTCGATGAAGGACAGGTCGAGGGTGGTGCGCCGCCAGTAGCCGAAGGGTTTACGGCCCCGGCGCAGGTTGCGCAGGGGGTGGCGGCCGCTGCGCAGGTGGGCCAGCGGGTTGTTGCGCTTGAAGAAGTCGTCACTGGTGGCCTTCACCAGGTGGACGTCGTTCCGCACCTCCGTGACCACCTTGAACGCGGGGTCGATCGCGATGCTCGGGACGCGCGACAGGGCGAGGCTGCGCCCGTCGTTGACCCCGATCTCCAGGTAGTTGCGGTTGGCGCTGGCCTTGTGCAGTTCCCGGAGGAACTCATGGCGATTCACGAAGGGACTCCTAGCGGATGTGTGGCATTGCTCCGTGCGTGGTGGCGGCGCGGCCGTCGGCGACAACGGTCATGAATGGATCTGCACCTTGCTGTGGTCGCCGAGGACGAACCGGTGGGCGCTGGGCACGCTGGGGGCCGGAGTGACCTCCACGTGCCGGCCGATCAGGGAGTTCTCGATCCGGCCCACGCCGCGGATCGAGGAGTCGCGCAGCACGATGGAGAACTCGAGCTCGCTGTCGGTGATGCCGCAGTTCTCGGCGACCGAGGTGAACGGGCCGACGTAGGAGTCCTCGACGACCGTGCCGGCGCCGATCAGGACCGGGCCGACGATCCGGGAGCGCACGATCCGCGCGCCCTCCTCGACGACCACCCGTCCGATGAGTTCGGACTCCTCGTCGACCTCCCCGTCGGTGCGGGGTTCGAGGGTCTCCAGGACGGTCCGGTTGACCTCCAGCATGTCGGTGACGTTGCCGGTGTCCTTCCAGTAGCCCTGGATGACCGTGCTGCGTACGTCGGCGTCCGTGTCGATCAGGTGCTGGAGGGCGTGGGTGATCTCCAACTCCCCGCGCCAGGACGGGCTGATGGCGCGCACCGCGTCATGGACGACCGGGGTGAACAGATAGACGCCGACGAGGGCGAAGTCGCTCTTGGGATGCTCCGGCTTCTCCTCCAGGCCGACGACCTGGCCCGTGGCGTCGAGTTCGGCGACGCCGAAGGCGCGGGCGTCCGCGACCTGGGTGAGCAGAATCTGGGCGTCGGGGCGGTTGCGCCGGAACTCGTCGACGAGGGCGCTGATGCCGCCGACGATGAAGTTGTCGCCCAGATACATCACGAAGTCGTCGTCGCCGAGCCAGTCCCGCGCGATCAGCACCGCGTGGGCCAGCCCGAGCGGGCGTTCCTGCGGGATGTAGGTGATCCGCAGCCCGAACTTGGAGCCGTCGCCGACGGCCTCCTGGATCTCGGCGGCGGTGTCCCCGACGATGACGCCGACCTCGGTGATGCCGGCCGCGGCGATCGATTCCAGTCCGTAGAAGAGCACGGCCTTGTTGGCCACGGGCACGAGCTGCTTCGCCGAAGTGTGCGTGATCGGCCGCAGGCGTGTACCGGCTCCGCCGGACAGCACAAGAGCCTTCATCTGCTTCACCTTAGCCTCGATCGTCCGGGTGTGACGCGGGACGGTGACGCTCGATGGTCACGAATCAGGCATGGCGGCCCGGTGGACTCCAGGTGACGCTCAGTCCTCGCCGCGCACGATGTTCCACTCCGGCCCCACGGGCACCGCGGGCGGTCCGACCCGCTCCTCGACGGCCGGCAGGCAGGTGCGGACCGCGCCGCGCGGGCGGCGGGCCTTGGACCAGCCGGTGCGGGGCCGGCGGACGACGGGTTTGTCACTGATGGGCGAGGTCACCGCGGTTCATCTTCTCTCTGCATCCGTTGACTGCTCGGGGACGGGTCCCCGGCGGTTGCTGGGCCAAACGCCCCTTCGGCCGGCCGGGGACCCGTCCCTTCGGTCAGGCGGTGCCGAGCGCGGTACGCAGGGTGGCGACGGCCTGCGCGATGGCCGCGCCGGCGGCATGGGTCTCGCGCAGGGCGTTCAGCATCACGAAGTCGTGGATGATCCCCTGGTAGCGGACGGCGACGACCGGCACGCCCGCCTCGCGCAGCTTGGCCGCGTAGGCCTCGCCCTCGTCGCGCAGGACGTCGGCCTCGCCGGTGATGACCAGCGCCGGCGGCAGGCCGCTGAGCTGCTCGGTGGTGGCGCGCAGCGGCGATGCGGTGATCTGGGCCCGCTCGCTCTCGTCGGTCGTGTACTGGTCCCAGAACCACTGCATGCCGTCGCGGCGCAGGAAGTAGCCGGTGGCGAACTGGTGGTAGGAGGCGGTGTCGAAGCTCGCGTCGGTGACCGGGTAGAAGAGCACCTGCTGGACCAGCGGGACGTCGCCGCGCTCCTTGGCCATCAGGGTCAGCGCGGCGGTCATGTTCCCGCCGACCGAGTCGCCGGCGACGGCCAGCCGCGAGGCGTCCAGGCCCTTGCCGGCGCCCTGCTCGACGATCCAGCGGGCCACGGCGTAGTTCTGCTCGATCGCCACCGGGTAGCGGGCCTCGGGCGAGAGGTCGTACTCGGGGAAGACGACCGCCGCGCCGGCGCCGACGGCGAGTTCGCGCACCAGCCGGTCGTGGGTGTGGGCGTTGCCGAAGACCCAGCCGGCGCCGTGGATGTAGAGGATCACCGGAAGGGTGGCGTTGGAGCCCGCCGGCTTGACGATCCGGGCGCGGACCTGGCCGGTGGGGCCGCCCTCGACGGTGATCCACTCTTCGTCGACGTCGGGCTTCGCGATGTCGCCGGACTGGACCTCGTCGACCGCCTTGCGGCCCTCGGCCGGTGCCAGGTCGAACAGGTACGGCGGGTTCGCCGTGGCCTCGACGAAGGCCTGGGCGGCGGGTTCGAGGACGGGGCGGGATGCGGTGCTGTCGGTCATGACGGCCTCCTCGGTTCGGGTGCCGCGGCGGCTCCTGCGGAGGTGCGGGAGCCGGTGGTACGGCATGCCATGGACAGTAGCCCTCGATTTAGTCGTGCGCAACTAATTAGTGCGCGATAGGATCGGGCAGACCTGACCGTTAGGGTGGCGACTAGGGTGGTGACCGTCGTGAAGGTGACCGTCGTGAACAGGACAGCAACCGGGAGCAGTGCCGTGAGCCAAGCCTCAGTGGGGCCGAGCGTGGAGCCGAGCGAGGGCTCGCTGCTCCTGGACGACCAGCTCTGCTTCGCCCTGTACGCCGCCTCCCGAGCCGTCACCGCGCGCTACCGCCCGCTCCTGGACGAACTCGGCCTGACCTACCCGCAGTACCTGGTCATGCTCGTGCTGTGGGAGCGGGACTCGATCTCCGTACGGGACCTCGGGGCCTCGCTGCAGCTGGAGTCCAGCACCCTGTCGCCGCTGCTGAAGCGGCTGGAGGCGGGCGGTCTTGTGCGCCGGGAGCGCAGGGCGGAGGACGAGCGGTCGGTCGCCATCCGGCTCACCGAGGCGGGCGCCGCCCTGCGGGAGCGGGCGGCGACGGTCCCGCTCGCCATCGGCGACGCCATGGGCCTCACGCCCGAACAGGACGCGCTGGCCAAGCAGTTGCTGCGGCTGATCACCGCCAACGTCACGAACGCCTGACCGCCAGCTCGGCCCACACCTGCTTGCCCCCGCTGACCGGCACGGTCCCCCAGGTCCCCGACATGGCCTCGACGAGCAGGATGCCGCGCCCGCCGGTGGCCTCCCAGCCGATGCTGGTCGGCTTGACCGGGGTGCGGGGCGAGGAGTCGGCGACCGCCACGCGCAGCCGGTCGCCGAGCAGGGTGAGGTCCAGGCGGACCCGGCCGTCGGTGTGCACGAGGGCGTTGGTGACCAGCTCGGAGACGACGAGCAGGGCGGCGTCCATGTCGTCCCGGGGCACGCCCCAGCCGCGCAGGGCCCGCCGGGTGAAGCGGCGGGCGTGGCCGACGGCCTCGGGCACCCGCCACACCGTCCAGGTCTCCCGCAGCGGGCGCAGGGTCATGCCGTCGTAGCGCAGCAGGAGCAGGGCCACGTCGTCGCTGCGGCGGGCGCCCACCAGCAGGGCGTCGGCGACCAGGTCGAGGTGGGCGGGGTCGGCGGCGGAGAGTTCGTGCGCGAGCCGGTCGAGGCCCTCGTCGATGTCCGCGTCGGACGACTCGACAAGGCCGTCCGTGGTGAGCGCGATGACCGTGCCGGGCTGGAGCCGCAACGGGCTCATCGGGAAGTCGGCCTGCGCGACCACGCCGAGCGGCGGCCCGCCCTCGGCGTCGGGCATCTCGATTCCGCCGTCCGGGTGACGCAGCATCGGCGGGAGGTGTCCGGCGCGGACGTACCAGGCGAACCCCTCCTCCATGTCGACGTCGACGTAGCAGCAGGTGGCGAAGAGGTCCGTCTCCAGGTCCATCAGGAGGCGGTTGGCGTGGGAGACCACGACGTCCGGCGGGTGTCCCTCGACGGCGTAGGCGCGCAGGGCGGTGCGCATCTGGCTCATCAGGGTGGCGGCGCCCGCGTTGTGCCCCTGGACGTCGCCGATGACGAGGGCGACGTGGTTGTCGGGCAGCGGGATCACGTCGTACCAGTCGCCGCCGACCTCCAGCCCTGCCGTGGTGGGCAGGTAGCGGGCGACGGCGGCTGCGCCGGGCAGGGTGGGCAGGCGGCGCGGGAGCAGTTGGCGCTGGAGCATGCCGACGAGTTCGTGCTCGGCGTCGAAGGCGTGGGCGCGCAGCAGGGCCTGGCCCGCGAGGCCCGCGGAGGCGGTGAGCAGGGCGCGTTCGTCGGTGCCGAAGTCGTGCGGGGCGTCCCAGCCGATGAGGCAGGCGCCGGCCATGCGGCCCCCGGCGGGCAGCGGCAGGACGGCCAGGCCGCCGGGGCCGACCTCGGCGAGCGCGGGTTCCAGGTCGCTGCCGGCCGGCCAGATCCGGGCCCGGCCCTCGCGCAGGGCGGCGGCGAGGGTGGGCATGGTCCGCACGGGCGCGTCCGGCCACTCCGAGCGCCACTCCAGGCGCCACAGCTCGGGCCAGGACTCCGGCTCGGGCGGGTCCAGGACGATGACGACGAGCCGCTCGTTCTCCAGCTCGGCGAGCGCGATCCGGTCGGCGTGCAGCGGCTTGCGCAGCGCGGTGACCACGGCCTGGCTGACGTCCCGCACGGTGCCGGCGGTGGCCAGGGCGGCGGCGAGGCGCTGGACGCGGGCCACGTCGGTGACGTCGGAGCGCAGTTTGGAGGCGTCGGCGACGGTCCCCACGAGCCGGGCGGGCCGCCCCTCGCCGCCGGGCACCAGCCGCCCGCTCAGTCTGAGCCACTTGGGCGGTCCCGAGGGCTGGAGCACCCGGAACTCCAGCTCGCGGTCGCCGATGGACATGTGGTCGGCCTCCACCACCGACATCAGCGAGGGCAGGTCCTCGGGGACCGCGAGGCCGAGCAGGGTCTCGACCTTGCCGTCGAAGTCGTCGCGGGTGAGGCCGAACAGGTCGAGGATCTCGTCGTCGATCTCCACGCGTCCGGTGTCCATGGCGAGGCTGAACGCGTTGGCCGGCAGTTCCCCGCCCTCGGTGGCCCGGTCCGCGGCGGGACAGCTCACGGCGTCGGCGATCAGCTCCAGGGACTTGCGGTCGTCGGTGTCGAACCCGTCGGGGCGTTCACTCACCGCCACCAGACAGCCGCCGCCGGCGTCCCCGCGCGCAGGGAGTACGGCGAGGAAGAAGTCCCGCGCGGACGTCCGCCGTGACTCAGCGCTCCCTGAGAGCTCCTTCGGCCCCAGCCACACCGCGTTCCCGGTGCGATGCGCGTCGGCCACCGGGGAGCCGCCCGTGAGGGGATATCCGTCGCGCAGTCCGAACAGCGTCCGCGGTACGCCGGCCGACTCGACCAGGCACAGGACGTCGCCGTCCTGCGCGGGGGTGTACACGGCGGCGAGCGATGCGCCCGCGAAGACGAGGGCCTGTTCCAGGACACGGCGCACCCGATCGGGCGATGTCGGTTCGGACGTGAGCGCTTTCAGGGCGCTTTCGGCACGCAACGTTCTCGTTCCGCGTCCCGCAGCGCCCTCACTGACCACGTCCGTCATTACAGCGCGTATGCGCCGCCTGCGCAGCCCCTGTGGACGTTCCGTGGAGGCCGAAGGGTCGGTCCGCCCGATACGTACCGAACCTGCCGTGGTCCTCCGCGCCGTTCCGCTCGCCGTGCGCGTCCGGCCCGGGGGAGGCAGATTTGTCCCTGGGACCCGTCGCGCGGCCGTGCGAGGAGGTGGTCGGCGTGTCCGACGGGCATACGTCCGCACAGCCGCCGGCGACCGCGAGGACGCGGGTGGGGCGGCCGCTGCTGTCCCTGGCACTGGCGTCGATGATGGACGAGGTCCACGCGCACTCGGGCGCGGTGTATCTGCTGGCCGCCGACGAGCCCGTACTGGAGATGTCGGTGATGGCGGGGCTGCCCCGGGCGTTCGCGGCGCCGTGGGAGCGGGTCGGGCTGAGCGCGCCGATCCCGGTGGCGCAGGCGGTGCGGGAGCGGCGGCTGGTCTGGGTGGGCGGCGAGGAGGACATGGCGCGCAGCTATCCGCGCATCGCCGTGGTGCTGCCGTACCCCTTCGCGCTGGCCGCGCTGCCGGTGGCGACGCGGTCGACGGCGTACGGCGCGGTGTTCGTGACCTGGCCCGGTTCCCATCCGCCGGAGCTGTCCGACCGGGAGCGGGACCATCTGACCGCGGCCTGCGACCGGCTCGCGGTGCGCCTTGAGCGGGCCGTCGAGGAGAACCGGCCGGTGTTCGCGGAGCACGATCTGCTGGCCACTCCCGCGCCGGCGGGCGCGGCGGGCACGCTCGGCACGCTGGAGGCGGCGCGGATGGTGGCCCGGCTGCCGTACGGGCTGTGCTCGCTGGATCTGCACGGCAGGATCAGCTTCGCCAATGCGGCCGCGGCCGACCTCATCGGCGTCCCGGTCAGCACACTGCTCGGCACCCAGCTGTGGGCGTCGGTGCCCTGGCTCAACGACCCGGTGTACGAGGACCGTTACCGGGCCGCGCTGCTCAGCCAGCACACCACCTCGTTCATGGCGCTGCGCCCGCCGGGCGACTGGCTGTCGTTCCGTCTGCATCCCAGCACGACCGGGCTGAGCGTACGGATCACCAGGGCACGGCCGGTGGCGGAGATGAACCGGTCCGGGGCGCAGCCCGGTGACGCCCCGCCGCGGCTGGTCACCATCTCCCAGGTTCTCAGCCTGGCGGGCGCGCTCACCGAGGCGGTGGGTGTGCAGGACGTGGTGCAGTTGGTCGCGGACGAGATCGCGCCGGCCGTGGGCAGCCAGGCCCTCGTCGTGCTCGGCTCACGGGCGGGGCGGCTGCATGTGCTGGGGCACCGCGGTTATCCGGACGCGCATGTGGTGGAGCGGTTCGACGGGCTGCCGCTGGCCGAGCGGACGCCGGGCACGCACGCGCTGACCACCGGTGTACCGGCGTTCTTCGACTCGCGCGGGGAACTGGAGCGCCTCTATCCGGGGCGGCTCGACTCCCCCGACGGCTTCGCGGCCTGGGCGTACCTGCCGCTGATCGCCTCGGGACGGCCGGTGGGCACCTGTGTGCTCGCCTACACCGAACGGCATCCGTTCCCCGCGGACGAGCGGGCCGTACTGACGAGTCTGGGCGGGCTCATCGCCCAGGCCCTGGAACGCGCCCAGCTCTACGACGCCAAGCACCAGCTCGCGCACGGGCTGCAGGAGGCGCTGCTGCCCAGCACCCTGCCCTCACTGCCCGGCATCGAGGCCGCCGCGCGCTATCTGCCCGCGACCCAGGGCATGGAGATCGGCGGCGACTTCTACGACCTGGTGCCCTCGCACGGAGTTGCGGCGGCCGTGATCGGGGACGTCCAGGGGCACAACGTGACGGCGGCCGGCCTCATGGGCCAGATCCGTACCGCCGTACGGGCGTACACCACGGTCGGGCAGGCGCCCGAGGACGTCATGCGCAGCACCAACCGGCTGCTGATCGATCTGGGCGCGGACCTCTTCGCCAGCTGCCTCTATCTGCGGCTGGACCCGGCGCGCGGACGCGCGGTGATGGCACGCGCGGGCCATCCGCCGCCGCTGCTGCGCCGACCGGACGGGCGGGTACGGGTGCTCGACCTGGCCGGCGGTCCGCTGCTCGGCATCGACGAGGCGGCCACGTACCCGACGACGGAGGTCGACCTGGCCCCCGGCTCCGTGCTCGCCCTCTACACCGACGGGCTGATCGAGTCCCCGGGCGTCGACATCGAGGACGCGCTGGCCGACCTCGGTGAACTCCTCACGTCCTCGGGCGACTTGCCGCTGGAGGAACTGGCCGACCACCTCGTACAGCACAGCGCGGCGGCACGGGAGCGGGTGGACGACGTGGCGCTGCTGTTGCTGAGGGCGACGCCGACGGACACATGAAGGACGAACACATGAATGCGGTCCGGCCCTCCCGCCGGAGGGCCGGACCGTCCACCACCGACCGGGACGATGAGCCGACCGGCAGTGGGTCTGTGTGGGGGAACCCGCACCGAGGGCCAACGGGGTGGGGCCCGATGGTCGGCCCTCGGTCAGGGTGGATCAAGCAAGCCGGCCGGAATGGGCAACGGCTCACCAACGCCCTAAAGGGGCGCGGGGAACTGCGCGACCAGCCACGACGGCGCCGCAGCCGATCAACTACCGATCCCCTCGCCTACCGACGGAGGGTTCAGTGCGAGCCCGTGAGCTGCGAGCCGTCGTCCACACCGTTCCCGGTCTGGTCCTCCTGACCCGTCCCGTTCAGGTCGTCCCCGGCGCCCTGCTGCTCGTCGCCCGCCGTCGCGGAGGGGTCGACCGCGGCGCCCGACTCCTCGCCGCCGATCTCGTCGCCACCGACGCCCTCGTCACCCGCGCTCGCGCTCGGGTCGACGGCACCTTCGTCACCGGCGCCCGCGTCACCCGCACCCGCGTCACCTGCACCGGCGTCACCCGCACCCGCGTCGCCCAGCGTCGCGCCCGTCGCCGCGAGGGCGGTGGTCACCGGCTGGAAGAAGGTCTCGCCGCCGACGGTGCAGTCGCCGCTGCCGCCGGAGGTCAGGCCGACCGCGCCGCCGTCCTGCGTGAACAGGGAGCCGCCGCTGTCGCCGGCCTCGGCGCAGACGTCGGTCTGGATGAGCCCGGTGACGGTGTCGACGCCGTTGGGGTCGGTCTCGCTCTGGAAGTTGACCGTGGCGTCCAGACCGGTGATCGTGCCGTCCTTCAGACCGGTGGTGCTGCCCATCCGGAAGACCTGCGTGCCGACCGTGGCCTCCTCGGCCTGGACGATCTGGACGGTCTGGCCGCCGCCGACGTTGACCTCGCTCGGCGCCACGGTGGCCGGGTCGTCGTACTTCACCAGCGAGAAGTCGCCCTCGCCGGGGAAGGTGGCCTGGTCGACGGTGGCGATGGGCTCACCGGTCTCGGAGTCGGACCACTGCTTGGCGGCCACACCGCAGTGGCCGGCCGTCAGGAACGCCGGGGCGCCGTCGCTCGCGGTCACGTTGAAGCCGAGGGAACAGCGGACGGTGCCGCCTTCGACCTGGCTGAAGATCGCGTCGCCGCCCGAGACGAAGGGCTTGAAGGTGCCGGCCGACTTCTTCAGGGTCGCCATGCCGTCGCCGAGGCCCTGGACCGTGGACTCCAGCTGGTTCCACTTGGCGCCGGTCACCGTGCTGTCGGCGGTGACCACGATCTTGTTGGTGCGTGCGTCGAGCGCCCAGGCGGTGCCCGGGATGGTCGCGTCGGTCTTGAGGGTCTGCGCACCGGTCTTCAGCGCGGCGAGGCTGTTGTCGACCTCGCGGACCTTGGCGCCGGCCTTCTCGGCCTGGACTATCACGTTGTTGTTGTCGCCGGATATGACGTTGACGACCAACTGCTGGCTGCCGGAGTCGTAGTACGAACCGGCGAAGGCCTGGCCGAGCAGATCCTGAAGCTGGGCGGCGAGATCCGAGGCGTCGGTCGCCTTCAGGGTCTTGGGAGCCGCGTCGGTCGAACTGTCCTGCGACGCGTTGGCGTTCGGCAGCAGTATTGCGGCCGCGCCGAGCGCCACGACGCTGCCTGCCGCGATCGCGACCTTGCGCTTCGGAATTCGCTTGTGACTCAAACTACTCGACCTCCTGGGGGACCGGAGTGTGGGTGCCGCCGTCCGGCAGCTGTTCTGTTCGGGGCGCCTGGTTGGCTGTTGGTACGCACGTGCCGTCTGGTGCGTTCAATTCCGTTTGCCAACTCGCTTTGCCCTACGACGAATCGGCCATGACCCGCGCGTGACTCGTCGGCCCGCCGGGCAAGCGCTTCCCGTCGCCACCACGCCCTGTCCATGCCGTATCCACACCGTGTCCACGCTGCGGTGACCGACTCGGATGTCCTGATCGAAGCGGTGCGCACCGACGACCCATCGGCGACTCGGCAACGGCTTGCCGACACGATCAGCGACCGGTCGACAACGGTCCGTTCCGATCACGGAGCGGAATCCCGGCTTCAGCGAATCTGCACATCGACTACCCAACCAAGTCACCGTGGGCGGAGGTTCTCCACACAGGGACGGCGGCCGCCATGTCATTGGGGCGGGAGTGTCGCATTCGCCGTGAGGGCCGCAAGCCCTCGTGTGAACCGATGCCGTGAGCCATGTGAAGAACTCGCCCGGGAGGCGTGCGCACTCCTGCACGGAATGGTGTCCCTGGGGCCCAAGTGCCCTGGTGAGACGTTTGGTTGATTGGAAGCCCGTACCCGCCGCGTGCTTTGATCCATCGCACCGCAGGGTCCGCCCACGGCTCCCGGAAACGGGCGTCAGGCGTCCGCGGTCGCGGCGTCCATCTGTCCCCAGAGGGGCCGCTCCCCCTTGCTGAATATCCATACGAAGGGAAGTTCCATCATGAACTCCACCCCCCAGGTTCAGACCGTCGAGATCTCCGACGCCGAGCTCGACAACGTCTCCGGCGGCCTTTCCGTGAACGCCGTCAGCAACGTCACCGGCCTGGTGGACGGCATCGTCCCCGTTTCCGGCCTGGTCGACACCGTGGTCGGCACCGTCGAGGCCACGACCGGCCTGAACACCACCCCGGTCACCAACCTGGTCGCCGGTCTCTGATCGCACCTTCTGTGCCGTTGAGCCCCGGAGCCGATACCCGGCTTCGGGGCTCTCGGACGCCCTGAAGCAGATGCCCTGAGTCAGCAGACGCCCTGAATCAAGGGAAGCCCCCGTGCAGTTCCGCCAGCAGGCCCTCACCAAGCTCCAGTCACCGGAGGATCTCGACCTCCCGGTGCGTTTCGCCCGCCCGCAGGGCTGGCTCGTGCTGTCCGTGACGGTGGTCGCGATGGCCGCCGCCTCCGTGTGGGCGGTGACCGGCTCGGTGGCCTCCACGGTCGGCGCACCGGCCGTCCTCACGCACGGGGAGGGCAGTTACATCCTGCAGAGCCCGGTCGCGGGCCAGGTCACGGCGGTGCTCGCGAAGGAGGGCGTACGGCTGCCGGCCGACTCCCCCGTCCTCAAGGTCCGTACGAGCGAAGGCAGTGCGGTCGTCCGGACGGTCGCCGCGGGCCGGATCACCGCGCTCGCCGCCACCATCGGCCAGATCATCCAGACCGGCGCCAATGTCGCCGCGGTCGAGAAGGTCGCCCACGCAGAAGACCCGCTCTACGCCACGGTGTACGTGCCCGCCGAGAACGCGGCCTCCATTCCGGCGGACGCCGCCGTCGACCTGACCGTCTCCTCGGTGCCGACCCAGGAGTACGGAGTCCTGCGCGGCCATGTGAAGTCTGTGGACCGCTCCGCCCAATCGGCCCAGCAGATCGGCGCGTTCCTCGGGGACAGCCAGCTGGGCGAGCAGTTCACCAAGAAGGGCAGGCCGGTGGCCGTGCTGGTCCGGCTGGACAAGTCGTCCGGCACGAAGAGCGGTTACAAGTGGTCGTCCGCCGACGGACCGCCGTTCGCCCTCACCTCCATGACCATGGCCACGGGCTCGATCCGGCTGGCCGATCAGCGTCCCGTCGATTGGCTGCTGCCGTGAGCACCGCACAGGAGACGCGGAGCAGACGCCGCACCGCTCCGCCCAAACGCCCGGTGCCCAAAGGCAGGGCGAAGACCGTCCGGACACCGACCGTGCTCCAGATGGAGGCGGTCGAGTGCGGCGCCGCCTCGCTCGCGATGGTCCTCGGCCACTACGGCAGGCACGTCCCGCTGGAGGAACTCCGCATCGCCTGCGGTGTCTCCCGGGACGGCTCCCGCGCGAGCAACCTGCTGAAGGCGGCCCGCAGTTACGGCCTCACCGCCAAGGGCATGCAGATGGACACGGCCGCCCTCGCCGAGGTGCAGACACCGGCCGTCCTGTTCTGGGAGTTCAACCACTACGTCGTCTACGACGGCATGGGCCGCCGCTTCGGCCGCCGCGGAGTCTTCATCAACGACCCGGGCAAGGGCCGCCGTTTCGTCCCCATGGAGGACTTCGACGGCAGCTTCACCGGCGTCGTGCTGGTCATGGAGCCGGGCGACGACTTCACCAAGGGCGGCCGCAAGCAGGGGATCCTGGGCGCGATGCCCGCCCGGCTGCGCGGCACGGCGGGCACGATGCCGGCCGCGGTCCTGGCGAGTCTGCTGCTCGTCCTGGTCGGCGCGGCGGTGCCCGCGCTGAGCCGGACCTACATCGACATGTTTCTGATCGGGGGTCAGACCTCGCTCCTCGGCGTGCTGTTCGCGTCGATGGGCGCGAGCGTGCTGCTCACGATCGTGCTGACCTGGCTGCAGCAGGCGAACCTGCTGCGCGGCCGCATCATCTCCTCCACCCTCTCCAGCGCCCGCTTCCTGCGCCATCTGCTGCGCCTGCCGGTGACCTTCTTCTCCCAGCGCAGCCCGGCCGACCTGGTCCAGCGGCTGCAGTCCAACGACCAGGTGGCCGAGACCCTGGCCCGCGATCTCGCCGCGGCGGGCGTGGACGCGGTGGTCGTCGTCCTCTACGCCGTGCTCCTCTACACGTACGACCCGCAGTTGACGTATCTCGGGATCGGTGTCGCGCTGCTGAACATCGTCGCGATGCGGGTGGTCATCCGGCTGCGGGCCACCCGGACGGCGAAGTTGCGGGCCGACAGCGCGCGGCTGACCAACACCGCTTATACCGGGCTGCAGTTGATCGAGACGATGAAGGCGACCGGCGGCGAGGACGGCTACTTCCGCAAGTGGGCCGGGCAGCACGCCACCACGCTGGAGGAGCAGCAGCGGCTCGGTGTGCCGAGTGCCTGGCTCGGGGTGGTCGCGCCGACGCTGGCCTCGCTGAACAGCGCGCTGATCCTGTGGATCGGCGGTATGCGGGCCGTGGAGGGCGGTATCTCGGTCGGCCTGCTGGTCGCCTTCCAGTCCCTGGTCACCCGCTTCACCGCGCCGATCACGCGCCTGAACGGCGTCGCGGGCCGCATCCAGGACTTCGCCGCCGATGTGGCCCGGCTGAAGGACGTCGAGAACTTCCAGGCCGACCCGCTCTACGACCGCCCCGGCGCCGGCGACTCCACGCGCCGCCTCCAGGGGCACGTCGAGCTCCAGAACATCACCTTCGGCTACAACCCGCTCGACAAGCCCCTGCTCACCGGCTTCGACCTGACCGTCGGCCCCGGCCAGCAGGTCGCCCTCGTCGGCGGCTCGGGCAGCGGCAAGTCCACGGTGTCCCGGCTGATCTCGGGTCTCTACACGCCGTGGGAGGGCGTGATCCGCATCGACGACCAGCGCCTGGACGACATCCCGCGCGGGGCGCTCGCGGCCTCGGTCTCCTTCGTCGACCAGGAGGTCTTCCTCTTCGAGGGGTCGGTGCGCGACAACGTGGCGCTGTGGGACCCGTCGATCCCGGACGACGCGGTGGTGGACGCGCTGCGGGACGCGGCGCTCCTGGACGTGGTGACGCGCCGGCCCGGCGGCATCCACAGCAGGGTCGAGCAGGACGGGCGCAACTTCTCCGGCGGACAGCGCCAACGCCTGGAGATCGCGCGGGCGTTGGTGCGCCGACCGAGCATCCTCGTCCTCGACGAGGTGACGAGCGCGCTGGACGCGGAGACCGAACTGGTCGTGATGGACAACCTGCGCAGGCGCGGCTGCGCCTGTGTGGTGATCGCCCACCGGCTCAGCACCGTGCGCGACAGCGACGAGATCGTCGTGCTCCAGCACGGCACGATCGTGGAACGCGGGCGCCACGAGGACCTGGTGGCGCACGGCGGCGCCTACGCGGCGCTGGTCAGGGAGCGTTGAGATGACGACGGCACACGAAGGCGACCTCGTACTCGGCGCGCTCGGCTCCATGGGCACCCTGGTGGACTGCTCGGGCCTGCCCCGGCTCGACCTGGAGGGCCCGCAGGTGCTGTGGCTGATCGCGGCGGGCAGTCTCGACCTGTTCGCGGTGGATGCCGTGCAGCAGGGCCACTGGCACCACCTCGGCCGCCTGGAGGCGGGCTCGCTCCTCCTCGGACCGGTCGCCGGGCCCCAACACACCCTGGTGGCCCGCCCGTTGCGCGACTGCGTGGTGCACCGCATCGGCCTGCGCGAGCTGTACCAGACGGCCGACACCCAGACCTGGTCCTACGACGAGTACGGCAACGCCCAGTACGTCCCGCCGACGACGAGCCCGCTGGAGTACGCCCTCGCCCTCGGCGTCGGACGCAGCATGGCCGTCCTCTTCCAGGCGCCGACGGCCGGCGAACGCGCCGCCGAACTCACCGACGACGACGTCTTCTGGATGCAAGTACCGCCCGGCAGCGTGCAGTACGGCTCGCTGTACGGCGCCGAAGCCGCCGCGGACCTGCTGATGGATCCGGCGGTCTGGCAGAGCATGGTCGACCAGCAGTACCGGCTGCTCACCACCCTCGACCGCTGGATCGAGCAGCTGGAGCGCACCCACGAGACCCGAACCGCCGCCGGGATCAAGGCCGGTGAGGCCGTGCGCGCCCAGGCCGACCGGACGCTGCTGGCCTCCATCGGCAAGTCCTCCAAGCGCACGACCTCCGCCGACGCCGACGCCTCGTACGCGGCCTGCAAGTTGGTCGCCCAGGCCGCCGGGATCACCCTGTCCGAGCCCGCGCGGAGCGGCACGGAGAGCGACCGGCTCGACCCGGTGGAGCAGGTGGCGATCGCCTCCCGGGTGCGGACCAGGGCCGTACGCCTGGACGGCCGTTGGTGGCGTGACAACGTCGGGCCGCTGGTGGGACACCGGGCGTTGTCCGGTGCGCCGGTCGCGCTGCTGTGGCGGCGCGGCGGCTATGTGGCCGTGCATCCGGCGACGGGCCGTGAGACGCCGATCGAGAAGGCGAACGCGGAGGAGTTCGAGCCGCGCGCGGTGATGTTCTACCGCCCGCTGCCCGATCACGGCCTCAGTCCCCTGAAGCTGCTGCGGTTCAGCATGAGGGGCACCGGCAACGACCTCACCAGCCTGCTCCTCGGCGGTCTGGTGACCGTCGCGATCGGCGCGCTGGTGCCGATCGCGACCGGCAAGGTGCTGGGCGAGTTCGTGCCGAAGGCGCAGACGCATCTGATCGTGCAGGTCTGTCTGGCCGTGATGATGACCAGCGTGGTGGCGGCGGCCTTCATGCTGCTGGAGAACCTCACCATCCTCCGCCTGGAGGGCCGGATCGAGGCCACGCTCCAACCGGCCGTCTGGGACCGCCTGTTGCGGCTGCCCACGAAGTTCTTCACGGAGCGCTCGACCGGCGAACTGGCCAGCGCGGCGATGGGCATCAGCGCCATCCGCCGCATGATGGCCGGCATCGGGCCCACCGTCGCCCAGTCACTCACCATCGGCGCGATGAACCTGGGACTGCTGTTCTGGTACAGCCCGTCGATGGCGCTGGCGGCGATCGGCATGCTCGTCGTCATCGCGGGGGCGTTCCTGGGCCTCGGCCTGTGGCAGGTGCGCTGGCAGCGCCGACTCGTGGTCCTCAACAACAAGCTCAACAACCAGGCCTTCCAGACCCTGCGCGGCCTCCCGAAGCTGCGGGTGGCCGCCGCCGAGAACTACGCGTACGCGGCCTGGGCCTCGGAGTTCGCGCGCAGCCGGGAGCTCCAGCAGCGGGTCGGCCGGATCAAGAACCTCACGACGGTGATGGGCGCGGTCTATCTCCCCGTATGCACCCTGCTGATGTTCATGCTGCTCGCCGGTCCGGCGCGCGGATCGATGTCGGCCGCCGCGTTCCTCACCTTCAACACTTCGGTGACGATGCTGCTGACCTCGGTCACCCAACTCACCGGCGCCTTCGTCTCGGTGGTGTCCGCGCTGCCCCTCTTCGAGGAGATCAAGCCCGTCCTCGACGCGACCCCGGAGGTGCGCACGGCGAGCACCCGGCCGGGCCCTCTGACGGGCGCGATCGAGACGCGCGGGCTCTCCTTCCGGTACGCGGAGGACGCGCCGCTGGTGCTGGACGACGTGTCCTTCGCGATCCGCCCGGGCGAGTTCGTGGCGATCGTCGGCCCCAGCGGCTGCGGCAAGTCGACGCTGCTACGGCTGCTGATCGGCTTCGACAGACCGGTCTCGGGCAATGTGCTCTACGACGGTCAGGACCTGGCGGCGCTCGACCAGTCGGCAGTGCGCCGGCAGTGCGGCGTGGTGCTCCAGCACGCCCAGCCGTTCACCGGCTCGATCATGGACGTCATCTGCGGCACCGAGCCGTACACGCCGGAGGAGGCCATGGCGGCGGCCGAGATGGCGGGGCTCGCCGAGGACATCAAGCGGATGCCGATGGGGCTGCACACGATCGTCTCGGGCAGCGGCTCGGTCTCCGGTGGCCAGCGCCAACGCCTCATGATCGCCCAGGCGTTGATCCGCCGACCCCGGATCCTCTTCTTCGACGAGGCGACCAGCGCCCTCGACAACGAGACCCAGCGGACGGTCATCGAGTCCACCAAGGCCCTCAACGCCACCCGTGTCGTCATCGCCCACCGACTGTCGACCGTGCTCGACGCCGACCGCGTCATCGTGATGGAGGACGGCAAGGTCGCCCAGCAGGGCCCGCCCGCCCAATTGCTCGCGGACACGGGCGGCCGGCTGCACGAGCTGGTGCGCCGACAGCTGGCGTGAAGGCTCAGTCGAGGCCGGGGACGGGGGCTCCGGAGGGCACGCCGGCCTCGACGTACGCCGCGTAGAAGTCCTTCCAGGAAGCGGTCGTCCCGGCGTGCGGCCCCTCGGACCGCTCGCCCCGCGCCGTCGCGTCGAAGGCGGCCAGGCAGACCTCCCAGCCGGCGGCGTTGCGGGCGGCGGTGTCCGCGGCCTCCAGGACGTCGGTGAGGGTGAAGCGGGTCCGCTTGTCGTCCAACTCCTCCAGATCGAAGCGCAGTTCGTCGCCGCCCCACGCGAAGGACAGGTGCCGGGGCGCGTCGAAGGCGAGCACTCGACCCGTGGACTCGGGCATGTTCGGGTCGCCGCTGAAGGTGATGGTGCCGCCGGGACGCGGCTCGATCTCGGCGCGGGACGGGAACCAGCGGGCGAGTTCGTCGGCGTCGGTCACAAGTTGCCAGACGTGCTCGACGGGGTGATCGTGAATGCGGCTGAAGCGGACGGCCGGTCGGCCGTCGTCCAGGGTCAGATAGGTGCCGGTGAGCTCTGTGGCCATGGCGGATTCCTTCCTCGACTGCCCTCTCGGGCAACCCCTGAAGCGAAACGTTGCCGTTTCGCAGAAAGTGGTCTAGCCTCGACGTGTACGAAACCGTTTCGTTTACTAGCTCTTTGCCCACACCTCCGAACGACTTTCCCTGGAGTGGTTCTCCATGTCCGAGAAGACCCTTACCGAGGGCTCCCACAAGGGAGTCGAGACGTCGGCGGGAACCGCCGCGTCCACCAGCAAGCGGTGGTGGATCCTCGCGGTCGTCGCCCTCGCACAGCTCATGGTGGTACTCGACACCACCATCGTGAACATCGCCCTCCCGTCGGCCCAGGCCGACCTCGGCTTCAACGACGGCAACCGGCAGTGGATCGTCACCGCCTACGCCCTCGCGTTCGCGTCCTTGCTGCTGCTGGGCGGACGTATCGCCGACCTCTTCGGCCGCAAGACCGCGTTCCTGATCGGCATCGTCGGCTTCGCCGTCGCCTCCGCCCTGGGCGGCGCCGCCCAGGGCTTCGGCATGCTGGTCGTCGCACGTGCCCTTCAGGGTGCCTTCGGTGCGCTGCTCGCACCGGCCGCGCTGTCGATCCTCAACACCACCTTCACCGACGCACGGGAGCGGGCCAGGGCGTTCAGCGTCTACGGCGCCATCGCCGGTGCCGGTGGCGCGGTGGGCCTGCTGCTCGGCGGTCTGCTGACCGACGCGCTCGACTGGCGCTGGACGCTGTACGTGAACGTGGGCATCGCCTTCATCGCCTTCGCGGCCGGCTGGATGCTGCTGACCAACCACCGCGACGCCGGGGGCTCCAAGCTCGACGTGCCGGGCACGGTCCTGGTCGCGGGCGGTCTGTTCTCGGTGGTCTACGGCTTCTCCAACGCCGAGACGCACGACTGGGGTTCGCCGCTCACCTGGGGCTTCCTGATCGCCGGCGGTGTGTTCCTGGCCGCCTTCGCCTGGTGGCAGACCCGGGCCGAGCACCCGCTGCTGCCGCTGCGCATCCTGCTCGACCGCGACCGCGGCGCCTCGTTCCTGGCCCTGCTGATCTCCGGCGGCGGCATGTTCGGTGTCTTCCTGTTCCTCACCTACTACCTCCAGCTCAACCTCGGCTTCAGCCCGACGAAGACCGGTGTGGCGTTCCTGCCGATGGTCGCGGCACTGATGGTGGCGGCCCAGCTCGGCACCACGGTCCTGGTGCCGCGGATCGGCCCGAAGGTGATCGTCCCGCTGGGCTTCGCGGTCGCCGCGATCGGCATGGCCTGGCTGACCGGGATCGACAACGGGTCGAGCTATGTCAGCGCGGTGCTGCCACAGCTGGTCATCACCGGTATCGGCCTCGGTCTGGTCATGCCGCCGGCCATGCAGCTGGCGACCGGCGGGGTGGCGGCCGAGGACGCGGGTGTCGCCTCCGCCTCGGTCAACGCCATGCAGCAGGTGGGCGGTTCGGTCGGTACGGCGCTGCTGAACACGCTCGCCGCGAGCGCCGCGACCTCGTACCTGGTCGGCAAGGACGCGACCAGCAAGCTGGTCCAGGCCGAGGCGACCATCGAGAGCTACACCACCGCGTTCTGGTGGTCGGCGGGCATGTTCGCGGCGGGTGCCGTGATCACCTTCCTGCTCTTCCGGCGCGGAGTGCCGCAGCAGGACGAGAACGCGGCACCGGTCGTCCACATGTGATCACCGGCAGCTGAGCCGCCCACATACGAGGGGCCACCCGTCCGCAGGGAGACGAGTGGCCCCTCCTCGCTGCCATCCGTCAAGCGTTTCCGCCGCAATTCACCGGGTCGAGTGAACCCGGTCTTGCGGATCGCCCCACAGGGATGTTCCGCGCCCGGCCGGGGTAACTACCGAGATCGAATGCGCCTGCCAGGTGGAGCGGACATGACGCCGGATGCCCACGACCGCGTCCCCGAACCCTCCGAGGGCACGGCCGCGAACCTCGTCGGTTCCGCGCCGCCCGCGGCGAACGCGCACGCCCGGACCCGGACGGACGGTCCCTTCACCGTGGTCGAGGCGCTCGGCGAGATCGACCTGGCGACCGCGGAGTCCCTCGGCGAGCACCTGGACGCGGCGACCTCGGGGGCCCGTCCTGACGTGCTGGTCGATCTGCGCGCGGTGGAGTTCTTCGACTGTTCCGGCCTGCGCGTCCTGTGCCGGGCCGAGGCGCGGGCCAGGGAGCGCGACGGCCGGCTGCGGATCGTCTCGGACGCTCCGCGCCTGCACCGACTGCTGGCGGGGGCTGGACTACTGCGCCGCTTTCCACCGCTCCCGGACCTGCCGGAAGGGCCCGAGGAGCGGACGTGAGAGAGGAACGCACGTAAAAAAGCCAGGGGCCGGCGGGCAGCCCCACACCGCCCGCCGACCCCTGGTGCGAGATCGCCGGGGTCCCCGCGTCCGGAGCTCGCACTCCCCATCCGCGAGCCGCGTCACGTGGACGCGGGGACCACGCGACCCCGGTCTTTAGAAGCTGAAGACGCTGGTCCCGTAGGAGGTCTTCACGCAGTCGTTGGCGAAGGCGCGCTCGTAGGAGACGCGCTTGCCCTGCCAGACTCCGTCGACGGTGACGACGACGGGGTCGTACTCCCGGGTGCACAGCACGTCGTCTCTCGCCGCCAGCGCGTCGAGGTCCCCGCCGACACCACGCAGTTCGGCGCAGGCCAGGACGGCGGCCGGGTGCGTGCCCGAAGCCGTCGGGGCGCAGGTCAGGGTGACCGCGCGCTGCGGGGCGGCGGTGGCGGAGCTGTCGCCGTGGGCGATGGTCAGCACCAGGGCCGAGGGGGCGTAGAGCGAGGCGGGGGCGGTGGTGGCCGGGGCCGCGAGGGCGGCTCCGGTGAGGGGGCCGCAGACGGCGGTGGCCGTGAGAGCGATGGTCGTTGCCCAGCGCGCGGTGTTCCGCATCGTGTGCATCCTTCCGCTGGTTTCGAGGGTGAGCCGGACCTCATCGGGTTGGTGCCGGACCGGCGAGCGCGAGTCTGCCGAGTCCGCCGCGGAAACACACCTCGACCCCATGCGTTTCAGTAACCTTGCGTATTGAATCAGTGGCGCGAAGTTACGGTGTTCGAACGTACGGACCCAGGAACCGCACGGATCTTGATCGCCGAAAACAGTCGACTGGCCGATTTACCTGGCCTCGTTAATAGGCCTGAAACATTCCGATTGAGCTGTCGGCTGACTCCGCCGCGATCCCTTGCGTTCACGGCGGGGCCGAGTAATCGTCATTACATGATTACGACAGAGCAGCACGAGAAGGTGCGCGGCTGGTTCGCCGGCCGCATCCCCGACGACCTCTTCGAGGGACCGGTCGAGCTCACGGTCGACCGCGAGGAGATCACCGTCATCGGCCGCGTCCCCGAACCCGCGCTCGCCGCGGACGCCTCGGCGGCCGAGCGCGAGGCGGCCATCCAGGGCCGCGTCCAGGAGTTCCGCGAGCGCACGCGCGAGGCACGGATCGAGGTGGCCCGCGAGGCCGAGCACCGGTTCCGCCGGAAGGTCTCCTGGGGTGTGGAAGTGGGCGGCGAGCGCGCCCTGTTCACGCACATCGCCGCGCCCGTCATGACCCGGCTGCGCCAGCCCGAGCGCCAGGTCCTCGACACCCTGATCGCGGGCGGAGTCGCCCGCAGCCGCAGCGAGGCCCTCGCCTGGTGCGTACGCCTGGTCGAGCGCCACACCGACGACTGGCTCGCCGAACTGCGGGACTCCCTCGAACACGTCCAGCGGGTGCGGGCCCAGGGCCCGGACGTCGAGGAGGTGAACGATTCGTCCACCAAGGACGCCGAAGATGGATGAAACGTCCACTGGTACGGGTGACGTCCGGGGCCTTAACGTCGGCAGACGCCCGCCGGACGCCACCCGTCGACCCGCCCACCCCCAGCTCGTCGCTACGGCCGTCCGCACCGCCCACCGCGCCGACCCCCGCGCTCCACGCCTGTAGCCACGCCGGAGCCCATCTTGTCGTCCCTGCCCTCGAACTCCCCCGCCGCGCCGCCCCCGTCCCTGACCGAGGTGGAGACACACGGCGTCGAGCGCATCCCCGACGCGGACCGCACCGCGACCCCGCTCGACCTGTTCCGGCTCGCCTTCGGCGGTGCCAACACCTTCTCCACCTGTGTCCTCGGCGCCTTCCCGATCCTGTTCGGCCTCTCCTTCTGGCAGGGGCTCGCGGCCACCCTCCTCGGGGTCGTCGCGGGCGCGCTGATCCTGTGCCCCATGGCCGTGTTCGGCCCGGTCAACGGCACCAACAACGCCGTCTCCTCCTCCGCCCACCTCGGCGTCCACGGGCGCGTGGTCGGCTCCTTCCTGTCCCTCCTCACGGCGATCGCCTTCTTCTCGATCTCGGTGTGGAGCTCGGGCGACGCCCTGGTGGGCGGCGCGCACCGGCTGTTCGGCCTGGAACGCAGCGACCTCTCCTACGTCGTCGCGTACGCGCTGTTCGCCGTCCTGGTCCTCGCGGTGTGCGTGTACGGCTTCCGGTTCATGCTGTTCGTCAACAAGGTCGCGGTGACCTCGGCGACGGTGCTGTTCCTGGTCGGCGCCTTCGCGTTCGCCGGCGACTTCGACCCGTCGTACGCCGGTGTCTTCACGGACTCGGCGGACGCGGCGACCCAGTCGCTGTTCTGGCCGTCGTTCATCGGCGCCGCCCTGATCGTGCTGTCGAACCCGGTGTCGTTCGGGGCCTTCCTCGGTGACTGGTCGCGCTACATCCCGGCGAGCACTCCGCGCCGCCGGGTGGTCGGCGCCGCGTTCCTGTCGCAGATCGCGACGCTGGTGCCGTTCCTCTTCGGCCTGACGACCGCGAGCATCATCGCGACCAAGGCCCCCAAGTACGTCGACCCGGCGGCCCCCGACTTCGTGGGCGGACTGCTCGCGATCTCGCCGACCTGGTACTTCCTGCCGGTGTGTCTGCTGGCGCTCATCGGCGGCATGTCGACGGGGACGACCGCGCTGTACGGGACCGGCCTGGACTTCTCGTCGGTGTTCCCGCGCCTCTCGCGCGTGCAGGCGACCGTGCTGGTCGGCGTGTTGTCGATCGCGTTCATCTTCGTCGGCCGGTTCGGCCTGAACCTGGTCCAGTCGATCTCGACCTTCGCCACGATGATCATCACCTGCACCACACCGTGGATGGTCGTGATGATGCTCGGCTTCTTCACCCGGCGCGGCTGGTACGACCCGGACGCCCTCCAGGTCTTCAACCGCCGTCAGCGCGGCGGCCGTTACTGGTTCGCGCACGGCTGGAACTGGCGGGGCATGACCGCCTGGTGGGTCTCCGCCGTCATCGGCGTGCTCTTCACCAACATCCCGGGCCAGTTCGTCGGCCCGCTCGGCGATCTGGCCAACGGCGTCGACATCAGCCTGCCGCTGTCCCTGGTCGTTGCGGCGGTGCTGTTCCTGTCGCTGCTGCGTATCTTCCCCGAGCCGCGAGCGGTGTACGGACCCGAGGGCGCGCGGCTGGCCCGGACCGTGGAGGTGCCGGTACCGCCGATCACGGGTCCCGGCACGGAGGCCGACGAGGGGGCGTTGTCAGACCCCTCGGCTACGTTGCGGGCATGACTCAATTCGTGTTGGTGGCGGGCGCCTGGCTGGGTGCGTGGGCGTGGGACGAGGTCGCGGACGGGCTGCGTGCGGCCGGGGACGACCCTCATCCCCTGACTCTGACGGGACTGGCCGACAAGCAGGGGGTTCCGGCCGGGCAGCAGACGCACGTCCAGGACATCGTCGACGAGGTCGAGCGGCTCGACCTGCGCGATGTGGTCCTGGTCGGGCACAGCTACTCAGGTGTTCCCGTCGGTCAGGCCGCCGAACGGATCGGGGACCGGCTGCGCAGAGTCGTGTACATCGACGCGAACCTCCCCACCGACGGAGAGTCCTTCCTGGACGACTGGCCCAGCGACCACGTCCGCAAGTCGATCGACGAGCACGACGGCTTCTGGCCGCCGCTGGACGCCGAGGACTACGCAGGGCAGGGCCTCACGGACGAGCAGATCGCCCGGATCGTCACCGCCGGCACCCCGCACCCTGGTGCCTCGCTCACCGAACCGGCCGTGCTGACCGGCTCCCCTGGCGACCTGCCCTCGACGTACGTGAAGTGCCTGCTGGACGGTCCGGAACCGCCGCCTTCCGTGGCCGAGTTGCTGCGCGGTGAGCAATGGGAGCTGGTGAACCTGGACACCGGTCACTGGCCGATGTTCTCCGAGCCGGCCGAACTGGCCCGGATCCTGCACGAGTCGGGCACCGCGCGCTGACGCCCACCATCCGCTGACTGCCGCCCCGAGTCCGCACCCGGGGCTCGGACCTGCGGCTACTCGCCAGTATCGTTCGGGTGCAGCGCGTTCTCAGCGACGAGAGGCGGGATGGCTCCATGGGCAAGCACTGGGCGGACTTCCAGTACGAGATCTATCTCAACGGGATGTCGGGGGCGGTCCCGCGGCTGCCCACCGATCTCACGCGGCTGGAGGAGATCACCGAGCAACGGCTCGGTCCCGGCCCGGTCGGCTATGTGGCGGGCAGCGCCGGTGACGGCAGCACGGCGCGGGCGAACCGGGCCGCGCTGGAGCGGCGCCGCATCGTGCCGCGCATGCTGCGGGACGTGCACGAGCGGGATCTGTCGGTCGAGGTGCTCGGGCGTGCCCTACCCGCGCCGCTGGCCCTGGCGCCGGTCGGCGTGCTGTCGATCATGCACCCCGACGCCGAGTCCGCGGCAGCCCGGGCCGCCGCGGCGCAGGGGGTGCCGTTCGTCCTGTCCTCCGCGTCCAGCACGCCCATGGAGCAGGTCGCCGAGGCGATGGGGGACGCCGAGCGCTGGTTCCAGCTGTACTGGCCCAAAGACCCGGAGGTGGCCCGGAGTTTCCTCAACCGGGCGAAGGCGGCCGGGTTCACCGCACTGGTCGTCACGCTGGACACCCCGCTGCTGGCCTGGCGCCCGCGCGATCTCGACCAGGCCTATCTGCCGTTCCTGCACGGCGTCGGCACCGCCAACTACTTCTCCGACCCGGCGTTCCAGGCGGGCCTCGCCAAGCCGGTCGCCGAGGATCCGAACGCGGCGGTGATGCACTTCGTCGGCATGTTCTCGGACCCCGGCAAGACCTGGCCCGACCTGGCGTTCCTGCGCGAGAACTGGGACGGCCCGATCGTCCTCAAGGGCATCCTGCACCCCGACGACGCCCGGCTCGCCGCCGACGCCGGGATGGACGGCGTGGTCGTCTCCAACCACGGAGGCCGGCAGGTGGCCGGGTCCGTGGCGGCGGCCGACGCGCTGCCCCGGGTGGTCGAGGCGGTCGGCGACCGGCTGACCGTCCTCTTCGACAGCGGCGTCCGCACCGGCGACGACGTCTTCAAGGCCCTCGCGCTCGGGGCCCGGGCGGTGCTCGTGGGGCGGCCGTACGTCTACGGGCTCGGCCTCGACGGACAGGCGGGCGTCGAGCACGTGATCCGCTGCCTGCTCGCCGAGTTGGACCTCACCCTCGCCCTCACCGGACACGCCACGCCCGCCACGATCGGCGCCGCCGACCTCGTCGAGGGACCTGCCTGAGCCACCCCGCTCCCCCTACGCCGTCCGGCGGTTCAGCTCCGCCGGCTCCTGTGCGGGCGGTTCCTCGGTCCGCGTGACCGCGAGCGAGCTGGGGCTCGCCGTGGTCTGCGCGTCGCCCACCCAGCGCTGCCCGGTGGAGCGGTCCCGCACCTTGAGAACGATGTCGGCACCGGGGGCGTCCGTGGTGGCGGCGAGGGCGAGACTGTCGTCCCAGCGGGGCACCACCTCCCCCTGCACGGTGAAGTCGTAGCGGACGTCGTCGGCACGCTTGGCCTTCTCGTCGGCGCAGGTGCCGAGGACGACCACACCGGCGTCCACGTGCGAGTCCAGACACAGATCGGGCTCGGCGGCGCTGCGCAGCAGCCCGTCCTCGCCGTACGACCACTGCTGGGTCCGGACGTCGGAGCAGGCCGCCAGTTCGGCCCCGGCACCGGCCCGTACGGTGCCGTTGATGTCGAGGCAGAGGTCGGCCGCCACATTGCGCAGCCTGGACTGGCCGCCCGCCGTGGGGAGTTTGGCGGTGCCCGGGGACGACTGGGTCCCTGCGCTCGGTGACGTGCCGTCGCTCGCGCTGTTGGAGGCGGCCGGGTCCACTCCGCTGTCGTGGGACCACATTCCGGCGGCGACCAGCGTCACGATCACCCCGGCCGAGACGACGCCCACGCCCGTCATCAGGGTGCGCGAGGATCGCGGCGACCCCGGCGGACGGCGGAGCGGCAAGGTGATGCGGGGTAGGACCCGGTGGCGTCCGCCGCCGTGCCGGCCGACGCTGCGCGCGCCGCGGGACTCCCCCGGCGTGCGCCCGGGGCGTGAGTCCACGTAGCGGCGGGCACCCCAGCCCAGTACCGCCTCGGCCAGGAGCACCCCCAACCCGCCGTCGAATTGGCCCAGTTGTTCGGCGGCGAAACGGCAGTAGCGGCACACCGACAGATGCTGCTGGACATCCGGCAGCAGCGTGCCGCCCCGGCGCAGCGAAACATCCAGGAGGCGGCTGTAGTAGCTGCATTCCTTGGACGGGGCGAGTTCCCGATGGGCATGTACACAACCCTCGCGGAGTTTTTCCCGCGCCTGTTCGAGTGCCGCCGACGCGCTGTCGGTATCCATGCCGAGCAGTCCGGCGGGAACGGAAATCGACTCCGCCTCGACCTCGGTGTGCCACAGCAAACACCGGGCGAGTCCGGGAAGAGCGTGAAATGAACGCTCCGCCAGCTTCCGGTTATCGGGTGTCATCGACTTGGCGTCACGCATACCGCGTCCGCCGGCGGGTTTCTGCAACTGCGGCAGAACCGCGGATATTCGGTCCTCGGCGGACCACACCCGGGCGGTGTCCCGCACGGCCAGCAGAATCCTGGGGCGCAGCGCGACGCCGGGCTCGCCCAGCGCCAGCCGGTCGAGCACCTGGTGGAAGGCGGCCGAGGTCACCATGGAGACGACGTCGCCCGAGGAGGCGAGGCAGATCGACCCGTAGTCGTGGGCTGACGGCCAGTGCCGCGCCATGAGCAGCGCGACGGAATGGGTGACCTCACCGTCGGGACGGCCGCCGAGCATGGCCGCGAGGTTCTCGTCGGATTCTCCGGGAACCCCGCCGGGCGGCGGGTAAGGGGGCTGAGGGGGGTGGGGGGTGGACACGGAGCGGATTCCTTCCCACACATGGGGCACGTGAGCGGTGACCGCCGAAAGGCCCCCTGTGGTGCATACCTTCTGGACGGCGCGCACGAGGAGCGTGAAATTCAGCTACGTCCGTTCGACCCGGATCCCCATAGGTCGAACGAAGCCCGGCCATTACCCCCCGCACAGGTGGTTCACCCTTGCACAACACACTCATCACCAACAAGGCACTTGGGCAACATCGGCCTCATTGAACGGAAGTCTGATACGGCGGCAAGTCAGTTCGTGTTCGCCACCATTCGGCATTCCATGCGCCCCGTGTGAAACACATGCACGCGCCGGAGCGCCACGCGCGCTCCCCGCGCGGTGCGCCGGCGTAGTCAGATGGGACCGGCCCTTCTCGGAGGCCAGGCGCGGAACGGCGGCTCTCCCGCGCCCATCCGGGCCGCCGACCTTGTTCCTCCCGCCCTCGGTCGGCGGCCCCGGGACCGGACTCGGCTCGCGCGGCCCGTACACCTCGGATCCGCGCGCCTCGGATCTCCGCGGCTCAGAACTCCGCGCCTCAGATCTGCCAGGAGCGCAACCGGTCGGCCGCGCCGTACACGTCGGTCTTACCGGAGATCAGATCGCGGGCGAGGTCGACGAGTGCGCCGTAGGGCGGGTCGATGCCGACGTCGCTGACGAACATGTAGGCCACCGCTGTCGCGCACGCGAAGCGGGCGTTGGCCGACGGCAGGGGCTTCAGCAGGGCCAGCGTGTGCAGCAGCGCGGCGGCCCGCCAGGCGGGGTCGGAGTCCGTGCCCAGACGGGGCGGGTCGACGCGGTGGCGGGCGACGGCGGCGACCAGGGCGGAGAAGTCGTTGATCGTGGGCTGCTCGGGCAGTACCTCTTCGTGCCGTTGGAGCAGCCAGGGCACGTCGATGTGGATGACGGATGCCATCACTCAGGCGACCCGCCCCTCGCCGGCCGTGGGTGGTTCGTCGTCGGGGAAGGCGGCGGCGAACTCGTCGGCATGCGTGGCGAAGAAGCGCCGGAAGGCTTCCGCGCCTTCCTGCAGAGCGCGGTGCCTGGCGATGTCGGCCGCGGCCGCCTCGCGCACGAGCGCCTTCATCGACGTACCGCGTTCCTTGGCGATCTGCCTCAGATCCTCTAGTTCGCGATCGCTGAACTCCACATTCAGAGCTGGCATGCGCATACGGTACCGCCGGGGTACTCGATCGTAAATAAGTGCTGCTCACAGCGCCTGCGCCAAGGTACCGTCAAGGGCTACTCCGGTACGAGGGCGATGTCCGAATCCCGCCGGTCCCGGGCCGCTCGGCGCAGCAGACTGGAGCCATGGAAACGACGTACACGACGATCGACAGCCCGCTCGGGGAACTGCTGCTCGTGGGCGAGAACTCACGGCTCACCTCGCTGTCCATGCCGGGGCAGCGGAACGCGCCCACCGTCCGCGCCGACTGGCGCAGGGACGACGAGGCGTTCGGGGAGGCCTCCCGGCAACTCGCCGACTACTTCGCCGGCCGCCTCACCCGCTTCGCGCTCGAACTCGCCCCCGCGGGAACGGAGTTCCAGCAGCGGGTGTGGCGGGCACTGGACGACATCCCGTACGGCGACACGACGACGTACGGGCAACTCGCCGAACGACTCGGCGTGCCGCGCGCCGAAGTCCGGGCCGTGGGTGCGGCGGTGGGCGCCAACCCGCTGCTGCTCGTCCGCCCTTGTCACCGCGTGATCGGCGCCGACGGCTCGATGCGCGGCTACGCGGGCGGAGTCGAGCGCAAGGTGCGGCTGCTCACGCACGAGGGCGCGCTGCAGCCGACGCTGCTGTGACGGGAGGAGACGCCATGTCCCTCAACACCGTTGAAGCCGGCAGGCGCGTGGCCGACACCGACTGGGCGGCGCTCGCCACCGAGTTGGACACATACGGCAGCGCGCCGACCGGGCCGCTGCTGACGCCCGCCGAGTGCGGTGACCTGGCCGCGCTGTACGAGAAGCCGGAGTTGTTCCGGACCACCGTCGACATGGCACGGCACCGGTTCGGCTCCGGCGAGTACCGCTACTTCACCCACGAACTGCCGGCTCCGGTGGCCGCCCTGCGCGCCGCCCTCTACCCGCGGTTGCTGCCGGTCGCCCGTGACTGGGCGGCCCGGCTCGGCCGTCCGGCGCCCTGGCCGGACGACCTGGAGGAGTGGCTGGAGTTGTGCCACGCGGCCGGTCAGGACCGGTCGGCGCAGATCCTGCTGCACTACACGGAGGGCGACTGGAACGCCCTCCACCGGGACGTGTTCGGCGACTTGGTCTTCCCCCTCCAGGTCGTCGTCGGCCTGGACGTGTACGACTCCGACTACACCGGCGGCGAGTTCCTGATGGTGGAGCAGCGGCCGCGGGCCCAGTCCCGGGGCACGGCGACCGCGTTGCGGCAGGGCCACGGGTTGGTGTTCACGACTCGGGATCGGCCGGTGCGCGGCAGCCGTGGCTGGTCGGCCGGAGCGATGCGGCACGGAGTCAGCACCGTTCGCTCCGGCCGGCGGCGGGCGTTGGGCCTCGTCTTCCACGATGCGGCCTGAACCACGCTGCGCAAGTGCCACGTCGTGCCGTCGGTCGTCTGCCGCGCACCTGTATTCGCCCGGCCTGCTCAGGGTTCGACCCACAGGCCCTTCCGGCGGTAACTCCCCTCCCAGAACAGGCGGTTGAGCACGCGGACCGGGGGTGGCATGGCATTCAGGAAGGCCGCTCGGTCGGTTTCGGGTGCGCCGTCGACGACCCAGGGCACGAACACCGCGGCGCCACGCAGGCCCTGGGTCTCTCGGATGCGGCCGGTGAAGGAAGCCCAGTCGGCGGTGGTCAGGACCTCCTGCATCAGCGGGAGCGCGCTGTCCTCCTCGTGCTTGAGGTGGTCGTCGAGTGTTGCCGTCAACGCCCTTACGATGTCGGGGAGTTCAGGAGCCTGGTCCAGCAGTGCCGTGTCCACGGCGGCGAGCAGCGGGTCGATGCGGGAGTGTTCCGCCTCCATGTCGTCGAGCAGGGCCAGATCGCGCGGGCGCCCGGCGACACGGTCCCTCACACGCGGCCACAGACCGCTGTCCTCGGCGGTGTGGTGGATGTGGAGCTGGTGCGTGAAGTTGTCCCAACCGGCGCGCACCCCAGGGGTGTTCGCCCGGCCGTCGGCCACGGCCCGGCCCAGGCGCTCCAGGTCTCGTCGGAAGGCGTCGTGGGACGCGTACATGGCGGTGAAGTCGATCTTTTCCGTACGGGTCTCGGTCATCAGGCGGCCTCTTCCAGTTCGGGTTCGGAGACGGGCAGGGCGTGCGGGTTGGCGGACGGGCCGCGGTATCGGCGTACGGCCAGACAGGCGAGCGCTCCGGCCAGCAGGACCGCGGCGGATACATAGACCGCCGGGCCCATCGCGTCGACGAAGCCGTGGCCGAAGACCTGGCCGCCCAGGGCGCGCATGCGCTCGGCGATGTCCTGCGGGACCCCCTGGGGAGTGCCGGCCTGTTGCTGGGCGCTGACGTCCGCCTCGGCCCGCGAGAAGGCGCCGACGAAGGACTCGCGGTACGCGGCGGGCAGTCCGCCCGCGCTCTCGCGGGCCCGGTCGGTCAGCGCCGAGGACAGCTGCGCCTGGAGCACGGCGCCTACGACCGCGCCCGCGAGCACCGAGCCGACCTGCCGCAGCGCGTTGGTGACGCCGGACGCGGCTCCGGCCAGGGCCGCCGGGACGCCGCGCATGACCTCGGCGGCCATGGGGGCGAAGGTGCAGCCGACGCCCAGGCCGGTGAGCAGGAGGGGGAAGGCGATGCTGGGCCAGTCCGAGCCGACGTCCGCGACGGACACCACCCACACCAGTCCCCCGGCCCAGGCGAGCAGCCCGCCCATCAGGATGAACTTGCCGCCGATCCTGTCCGCGAGCGCCCCGGCCGGACCGGCGGTCACGAAAGAGCCGAGGGCCACGGGCAGAAGCACCAGGCCGGACTTGAGGGCGCTGTAGCCGAGGACGGACTGGAGGTAGATCGTCAGCGGCAGGAACATGCCGACCACGCCGAACGACACCGTGACGCCGACGAAGTTGATCAGGGTGAAGTTGCGGTCGCGGAAGAGCGAGAACGGGACCAGGGGTTCCTTGGTCTGCTGGCCGCGCTCGTGCAGCAGGAAGGCTGCGAAGAACACGCCGGCGAGCACGAACAGGCCCCAGATCCAGCGGTTCCAGTCGTAGCGCTGGCCTTCCGTAAGACCGAAGGCCAGGCAGAACAGCGCGGTCGAGGCGAGCGCCACGCCGAACGTGTCGAGGCGGTGGCGGACCGTGCGTCGGCCGGCCGGGATGATCGTGGCCGTCAGCAGCAGGACGAGGGCGCCCAGCGGCAGGTTGACGAAGAAGATCCACCGCCAGCTGAGGTGGGTGATCAGGGCGCCGCCGAGGATGGGCCCGAGGGCGCCGGACACCCCGGCGACCGTGCCCCAGATGCCCATCGCCACACCGCGCCGCTCGGCCGGGAACACCTCGGCGATGATCGACAGGGTCTGGGGCATCAACAGCGCCGCGCCCAGGCCCTGTACGGCCCGGAACGCGACGAGCTGGGTCGGGTCCTGGGCCAGACCGCAGGCGAGGCTCGCCAGGGTGAACACGGCGACTCCGACGGCGAACAGATTGCGTTTGCCGCGCAGGTCGCCGAGGCGACCGCCGGTGATCAGCAGGACGGCCAGCGCCAGTGTGTAGGCGTTGACGACCCAGAGGATCTCGTCGAGGGACGCGTCGAGATCCGCGCCCAGGTCGGGGATCGCGATGTTCACGATCGTCAGGTCGAGGAGGGTCATGAAGAACCCGAGCGAGAGGGTGATGAGGATCGCCCATGGGTTGCCGTGCCACTTCTTGAACACGATGTCGACTCCCTTGCGTCAGACTCGCGTTCAAGAGGGCGGGCCGGTCGCCGACTGTGACGCGCCGCCCTTTCTGTGAGGCATAGGTCACATTCGGGCCGTCCGATGTCACATTCCGACCCCCTGCGCCCCTCGCATTGGTGAGCGCGTCAGCGGGGAGGCCCACCTATGTCCGAAACCCATGTCACCGACGAGGCGACCGATGCCTTCATGGACCATCGGGAGCTGTTGTTCGGACTCGTCTACAACATGCTCGGCAGCGTCGCGGACACCGAGGACGTGCTGCAGGAGACCTGGCTGTCGTGGTCGGGCCGGGGAACGGGCGGGGTCACCAACCCCCGCGCCTACCTGGTCCGCATCGCCGTCAACCACGCGCTGCAGCGCCGGACCACGATCACCCGCCGCCGCGAGACGTACGTCGGCCCGTGGCTGCCGGAGCCCCTGGTCGGCGGCGACGCGGGCGCCGACGACCCGGCCCTGCGCACCGAGTCCGTGTCACTGGCGATGCTGGTGGTCCTGGAGTCCCTGACCCCGCTGGAACGCGCGGTGTTCGTGCTCCACGAGGTGTTCGGGTACCCGCACACCGAGATCGCGGACATCATCGACCGGACCCCGGCGGCCGTACGGCAGTTGGCGCACCGCGCACGGGCCCATGTGCACGCCCGGCGGCCGCTGTACCGGGCGCATCCGCGGGTGCGGCGGGAGGCGACGGAGCGGTTCGTGCGGGCCGCGCTCGGCGGGGACATCTCCGCGCTCCTTGAGATCCTCGCGCCGGACGTCACGGTGTGGACGGACGGCGGCGGCAACCGCAAGCCCGCGGGGCTGCGGCCGGTGCACGGCCGGGACAAGGCGGCCCGCCTCATCACGAAGTTCGGTTCCCGGCACGATCCGCGGGGCCTGGATCTGCGCTACCGCCGCGTCAACGGCGACGACGCCGTCGTGCTGTTCGAGGGCGACGCCGCCTACGCGGTGATGGTCATGGACCTCACCGACGAGGGCGACCGGATCAACGGCGTCTACATCGTCACCAATCCCGACAAGCTCACGCACGTGATCAAGGACGAGACGGACGACAGGAACGAGAAGGACGGGGAGGAAGCGTGACCGCGACTCGGGAAGCGGCGAACACTCAGGAGTCGTCGAAGGGCGAGCGGGTCGCCGACTGGCTCGACGGCCGCCTCGGCATCCACACCCTGGGCCGGAAGTACCTGCGCAAGGTGTTCCCGGACCACTGGTCGTTCCTGCTCGGCGAGATCTGCCTGTACAGCTTCGTCGTACTGATCCTGACCGGCGTCTACCTCACCCTCTTTTTCCATCCGTCGATGAACGAGGTGACGTACCACGGCAGTTACGTCCCGCTCAACGGCGTCCGCATGTCCGAGGCGTACGCCTCCACACTCGACATCAGCTTCGACGTGCGCGGCGGGCTGCTGATCCGGCAGCTGCACCACTGGGCGGCGCTGATCTTCGTCGCGGCGATGCTCACGCACATGATGCGGCACTTCTTCACCGGCTCGTTCCGCAAGCCGCGCGAGCTCAACTGGCTGTTCGGCTGGACCCTGTTGTTCCTCGGCCTGTTCGAGGGCCTGATGGGCTATTCGCTGCCGGACGACCTGCTGTCGGGCACGGGCCTCAGGTTCGTCAACGGCGCTCTGCTGTCGGTCCCGATCGTCGGGACGTACCTCTCGATGTTCCTGTTCGGCGGCGAGTTCCCCGGCCACGACATCGTGCCGCGCTTCTACTCGCTGCACGTCCTGCTGATCCCCGGCGTCATGGCCGCCCTCGTGGTGCTGCACCTCCTGCTGGTCGTGTATCACAAGCACACCCAGTTCGCGGGCCCGGGAAGGACCGAACGCAACGTCGTCGGCACGCCGTTCATGCCGGTCTACCTGGCCAAGGCGGGCGGCTTCTTCTTCCTGGTCTTCGGCGGACTGACCCTGATCGCGGCCGTGGCGGCCATCAACCCGGTCTGGGTGTACGGCCCCTTCCGCCCCGACCAGGTCTCCACGGGCGCGCAGCCCGACTGGTATCTGGGCTTCGCGGAGGGTCTGGTGCGCGTGATGCCGGGCTGGGAGATCAGCTTGTGGGGGCACACCCTGGTACTCGGCGTGCTGATCCCGGTCGTCGTCTTCCCGCTCCTCCTCGTCTTCATCGGCGTCTATCCGTTCCTGGAGTCCCGGCTCACCGGCGACAAGCGGGAGCACCACCTCCTGGACCGCCCGCGCAACCGCCCCACCCGCACGGCGATCGGCGCGGCCTGGATCAGCCTCTACCTGATCCTGCTGGCGGGCGGCGGCAACGACATTGTCGCCACCCGCCTCCATCTGTCGATCAACACCGTCACCTGGACCGTGCGCATCGCGGTGTTCGTCCTGCCCGCCGTCGTCTTCGTCGCCACCCGCCGCATCTGCCTGGGGCTCCAACTCCGGGACCGGGAGCTGGTGTTGCACGGCCGGGAGACCGGCCTGATCAAGCGGCTGCCGCACGGTGAGTACGTCGAGATGCACCAGCCGCTGGACCAGGCCCGCCTGCACACTCTCACCGCCCATGAGCGCCCGGGGGAGCTCATGGGCGGTGAGGCCGACTCCAGTCAGGACGGCTCGGACGAGGTCAGCCTTGATCGGCGACGAAAGACGCCATCCGGGCAAGGGCCGCGTTCCAGTTGATCGCCGTCTCGTTGGTGGACCAGGACTGGATGTCGTCGATGTAGCAGAACTGGCCGACACAGCCCTGGAGTTTGCTCTGTGCGTAGGGGTCCTGGATGGAGGAGTTCGGGCCGCCGGCGAGGGTGCCCCGCGGCGGGTTCGGCAGGTTCGGGTCCAGCTCGTGGGCGTACCAACGGCTGTGCTGGTTGTGGGAGTTGGCCTCGCCGTAGCCGGTGACGTACGACATGTTCAGCGCGTTGCGGCCGAGGATGTAGTCCATGCTCTGCACCGCGCCGTCGCGGTACTTGGAGGCGCCGGTGAGGTCGTAGGCGGTGCCGAGGACGACGGCGTTGTTGAGGATCTGGTGGCTGGAGCCCCAGTCGTAGACGTTCTCGGGCGGTGCGTACGGCATGCCGTACGGCTGCGACTTGAGCGTGGACAGGTAGCCGTCGGCGCCCTTGACGACCGACGCGCGCACCTTGTCGCGGCCGGGCAGCCGGCTCGGCACGGTCGCGAGGTCGAGGCGTCCTGCGGCGGCCGTGCGGCCCCAGTCGAAGCCGAGGCTGCCGAAGATGTCGGCGCTGTGGACCGGGGAGTTGAGGACGTAGTCCTTGAACTCCCTGTCACCGGTGGTGAGATACAGCTCCGCAGCCGCCCAGTAGAACTCGTCGGTCGCGTTCGTGTCGGGGTAGGCACCGCCGCCGGTGCCATCGCTCTCGGAGGCGTACATCGCGGGATGGGCCAGGGCTGCCGTCCACGCCTTGCGGGCTGCCGTGAGGGCCTTCGTCGCGAAGGCGCGGTCGTAGGGGCGGTACAGACGGGCCGCCTGAGCCGCCGTCGCCGCCAAGTTCAGGGTCGCCTGGGTGGACGGCGGGTGCAGCTCGCGCTTCTGCGGGTCCTCGCTCGGCAGCAGGGGCAGGCCCGTCCACTGCTCGTCGTGGATCTTGTGATGGGCCATGCCGGCCAGCGGCTGCCCGTCCGGCACCTGCATCTTCAGCAGGAACTCCAGCTCCCAGCGTGCCTCGTCGAGCACGTCCGGCACCTTGTTGCCGCTCTCCGGCAGGGCGAGGGTGCCGTCCCCGAGCCGGCCGGGGTGCCCGGTGCGGGCCAGCAGCGAGCGCTCGTACGTGCTCAGCAACTCCCAGGTGGCGATACCTCCGTTGACGACGTACTTGCCGTGGTCGCCCGCGTCGTACCAGCCGCCGGTGACGTCAAGGGTGTAGTCGCAGACGCCGGGTTGGCAGGGAACGTTGTAATCCCCTTGATTCGGGGCCGAGTTGAGATGCCCGGCGGCACGCCCGTACCCCGGACGCAGGTCGTCGCGGATCGGGGTGCCGCTGCGCTGTGTGTAGTAGTACTTCACCGCGTCGACCCGCAGTTGCTCGTAGGCACTCGTACCGATGTCGAACGGGCGGCTGGTCTCCCCGTCGGCGACCAGCGTGAAGCCCGTGCCCGGCCTGCGATAGCCGCCGAAGTCGATCGAGTGGACGTTCTGCCCGGAGGAGACGTCGACCCCGCGCGGCACGCTCCAGCCGTGCGCGACCGTGGTCCCACCGGCGTTCTTCAGCTGCCACGGCAGCTTCGCGGTCGCGTCGGTCACCAGCGTGGCGTTCTTCGGACCCGAAGGCAGATAGGCGACCTGGTTGACCCGCACCCGCGGCCCGGTGTCCGGCTCGTACACCTCGGGCGGGACACCACCGAGCAACGACACGTCGTCCATGCAGAACTTCCAGGCGTCGGCGCTCCCACCGGCCTGGAAGGCGACCTGCCCCTGAGTGGTGTCGACGGGCGAGGTGAAGGTGTACGCGTAGCCGTCACCGGAGACGCTCAGCTCCGGACTCACCTCGAAGTACGTGTCGTACGGCGCCACTTGGAGCCCGACGATCGCCCGCACGACGTGCCCCGCGGGCGAACCGCTCGCGGTGAAGGCGAACTTGTACGACTCGCCCTTCACGAGGGTGAGGTCGTTCTGGCCGACGGCGGCGTCCCAGCGGTTGGTGGTGCCACCCGGTACGTCCGCGCAGAGCTGTCCGCCGGACAGACCCGCGGTGACATTGCTCGTCGTCCACCAAGGCTCGGTGGTGGTGTCGAAGGTGCCGTTCTTGAGCTGCTCGACCTCGTCGGCGGCGGCCGGACCGGCCGGCAGCCCGGTGAGCAGGGCTCCCAGCAGGGCCGTCAGGGTCAGCAGGGCGGTTCTGCGTCGTTTCACGTCTGGGCTCCTCGGGCGGAGGGGCGGGCGACGCTCACCATCGCTCAAGGTGGGAGCGCTCCCAGATGCGGACGCGGTTCATGGTGTTCGTGTCATGACACCTCGTCAACGGTCCGGACGGGACGGGACTGATTTCGCATGGTTTCCCGCCCGAACCGTCCGAACCATGCGGCCCGTTCGAACCAAGCAACCCGTCCGGACCGTCAGGCCGCCTCAGCCCGCCGGCACCTCCAGTCTGCTGATCCGCACCGCACCGGCGGCCTCACCCGGCCGAGAGCTGGTCAGGGTCAGCCGCACCCGGGAGCCACGTACGGCGTCGAACGTGACCACGGTCGGAGCGTCCGAGGCAGTGGCCCACTCGACAGCCGCTCCCGTGACCGGCGCATACCGACGGCCGTCCCACACCTCCACCGCCACGGACTTGGGCAGGCTGTGGGTCGCGTCCACGGTGAAGGAGATCTCCGCCCGGTCGAGGTTCCGGGTCCGCCCGAAGTCGACGGAGACCCAGTCCGCGAGCCGGGCGCCACTGAACGCGGGCAGGAGAGCCGTGGCCGACTTGGCGAAGCCGTTGGACCAGCCGGTGGCCGCGTCACCGTCGAGCATCGCGGCGGGCAGGGTGTCCGGGCGGCCGGAGTAACTGGCGTCCGCGTGCGGGGAGTTCACGGCGGCGGGCGCTTCGGGCTCGAACCTCGCCGGTGCGGTGAGGGCGACCGACCCCGCATGCGTCGTACGCACGGTCGTCGCGCCCGTCCGCAGCCCCTCCGCCCGCGCGGTCACCTTCAGGGTGCCTGGCCTGGTGCCGGAGCGGACGATGGCAAGTGCCTTGCCGTGGAAGGCGGTTCGGGTGGTCGCCTGGTAGCGCTCGGCGCTCTCCTCGCGCCCGTTGTCGAGTCCGGAGAGCGAGCCGCCCCGCACGTCGAAGGTGATCAGGTGCTCCGCGTCCGGCACCACCACGCCGTGCGCGTCGACGACGTCCGCGGTCACGAACACCAGTGAACGGCCGTCCGCCGCAAGGGACTTGCGGTCGGCGGTGAGCTGTACGGCATGCGGCTCGCCCGCCGTGCGCAGCACATCGGTGGCCACCACCTTGCCGTCGCTGCGGGCCACCGCCTTCAACTCCCCCGGCCTGTACGGCACTTTCCACGTCAGGTGGAGCTTGCCCGCGCTGCCGTTGGGGCTCGTGTAGCTGCCCGGGTAGGGGCCGTCGGTGAAGGTCTTGTCGTCGCCGGTGGCCTCGGTGGTCTCCAGATAGGCGCGGCCGTCCGTGGTCTTCTTCGTGTCGAACGTCCGCGTGCCGAGGGACTTTCCGTTCAGGAAGAGCTCGACCGCCTCGACGTTGGAGTAGGCCCAGACCTCGACCGTGGCGCCCTTCTCGTGGTTCCAGGTCATGGGCACCAGATGGACCATCGGCTCGTCGACCCACTGGCTCCGGAAAAGGTGGTACATGTCCTTGGGGAAGCCTGCCGTGTCCACGGCGCCGAAGAAGGACGCCTTCACCGGGAAGACGTTGTACGGCGTCGGCTCGCCGATGTAGTCGATGCCGGACCACAGGAACTGCCCCGCGAACCACTTCCGGTCCCGGTCCTTCTTGTGCCCGTACTCGCCGCTCATGGTCCAGGAGGCGAGGTTGTTGTCGTACGAGGAGGTCGCCCGCTTGCCCGGCGTGTGGTTCTCGCCCGTGTTGAGGTGCTCCGGCTCCTGGTAGGTGCCTCGGGTCGAGGTCTCCGAGGAGGACTCGGACTCGAAGAGGAACAGGCCGGGGTAGGCGGCGTGCAGGGCGTCGACGGACTTGGCGGTGTTGTAGTTGAGGCCGAGGCCGTCCAGCTTGGCGAGCATCAGGTCCGCGGCCGAACCCTTCCGCGGCACACTGCGGTACTTGTCGGAGCCGATGACGAGCGGGCGGGTGTCGTCGGCGGCCCGGATGGCGGCGATGATCCGGTCGGCCATGGCGAGACCGGCGGTGGCGGTGGAGTCGGGGATCTCGTTGCCGCTCGACCACAGCACCACGGCGGGTGAGTTGCGGGCCGCGAGGACCATCTCGGTGGCGTCCTTCTCGCACCACTCGTCGAAGAAGCGGCCGTAGTCGTACTTCGTCTTGCCGGTCCGCCAGCAGTCGAAGGCCTCCACCATCATCACGATGCCCAACTCCTCGCAGACCTCGACGATCTGCGGCGAGGGCGGGTTGTGGGAGGTGCGGAAGGCGTTGACGCCCATCGCCTTCATGATGGTCAGCTGTCTGCGGACGGCGTCGATGCTGATCGCGGCGCCGAGGGCGCCCTGGTCGTGGTGGAGGTCGACGCCCTTGATCTTGGCGTGGGTGCCGTTGAGGAAGAAGCCCTCGGCCGGGTCGAAGCGGTAGGTGCGGATGCCGAAGGCGGTGCGGTAGGTGTCGACCACCTCGCCGCCGACGCGCAGCTCGGTCTCCACCGTGTAGCGGTGCGGGGCCGCGAAGTCCCACACCTTCGGTTCGGGGACGGCGAGTTCATGGGTCTCGACGGTCCGGTCGGTGACGGCGACCATGCTCGTGGCGCGGGCCACCGTCCGACCGCGCGGGTCCTTCACCTTCGACCTGATCTCGACCTGGCTCGCGGCCCCGGACTCGTTCAGCACGGCGGTGGCGACCCGTACGACGGCACGGTCCGCGGTGATCTCGGGCGTGGTGACGTACGTACCCCAGCGCTCCACGTGGACGGGTTCGGTGACGACCAGGCGGGCCTCGCGGTAGATGCCGCTGCCCGAGTACCAGCGGCTGCTCGGGAGCTGGTTCTGCACCTTGACGGCGATGACGTTCTCGGTGACGCCGTCGGTGTGCACGAGGTCGGTGAGGTCGAGGGCGAAGCCGGTGTACCCGTAGGGGTGGCGGCCAACCTCGGTGCCGTTGCAGTGGACGTACGAGTCCATGTAGACGCCGTCGAACTCGACCGAGATCCGGCGGCCGGCGAAGGCGGGCGGCAGCATGAAGGCGATCCGGTACCAGCCGAGGCCGCCCGGGAAGAAGCCGGTGCCGCTGGTGGTGCCGTGCTCGGTGGTGGGGGTCTGCTCGATGCTCCAGTCGTGCGGGACCGCGACCTCGCGCCACGTCGAGTCGTCGTAGGCGGGGTCGGCGGCCTGTGCGTAGGCGCCGGTCGGGTCGGTGAGGCCGCCCGGATCGACGAGCGCGAAGCGCCAGCCGTCGCGCAGCGCGACCGTTTGGCGGCCGACTCCGCCCCGGACGGCGGTCTCGGCGGCCCGGGCGACCGGGGTGGCGAGGAGTGTTCCGGCCGCGGGCGCGACGGCGGAGGCGAGCAAAACCGATCTGCGAGTGACCGTCATGGCGGCTCTCCCTCATCAGGGCCCAGAAGTACTCACAACTGATCGTGCAACTGATCGCGAACAAACAGATTCTGACGACCTGCCACACCACCACGTCAAGGGTGCGGAAAGCGCCTTCTGCCCCAGCGGCCACGCCCGACGGCGGGGCCGCCCGGTCGCCGCCGCTGCCCGGCCGCCGCAAGATCGCCGTGCGTTCCGGCTCCCACCTGGTCACCCGCCCTGTCGTCCGCCCCTGCCGCGTGCTCGGTGTTTGTCGTTCACGCGCGGGCGGGACGCACTAGGCTGGAACACGAGTTACGCACCTGATCACTGTGCGTAGGCGCGATGGAGTGGCGACGATGAGCCCGGTGGATCCGTTCGACGATGCCTCGACCGCGCGGGCCGTCATCGACGTCCACGGCGCTGTCGTCCGGTGGAGCACCGGCGCCCGACGGCTGCTCGGGTACGCGGAGACCGAGGTGCTGGGCCGGCCCGCAGCCGCTCTCCTGGCCGATCCCGCCGACGCCCCGTCCGGCACGCCGGCCGACGGTCGGTGGAGCGGCCCCCTCGCCCTGCGTCACCGGGACGGGCACACGGTGTCCGTCCGGTTGCTCGCCCTGCGCGCCTCGACACCGGACGCCCCGGACACCTGGCACGCCGTCGTTCCGCCCGACATCACGGACCTCGACCCGCCGCACGAGACTCTGACCGCGGCCGCGCTGGCCCAGTCCCCGTGCCCGATGCTGGTCTGCGACCGGCAGCTGCGCCTGCGCTGGCTCAACGACCGCATGACCGAGATCGTCGACCTGCCCGCGGGCCAGGTGATCGGCCTGCGGGTCTCGGACATCGGCGTCCGCTCGGAGAACACGGAGCTCGAACAGCACCTGACCGATGTGCTCGCCTCGGGTCTGCCCCGGGACATCCCCACGTACGTCCGCCCGAGCGGCCTCAGCAAGGCCACCGCCCAGCTGACCCGGCTCGCCCCGCTCATCGACGCCGCCGGACACGTCCAGGGCGTCTGCCTGACCGGCCACGACTTCACCGAGCACTATCTGGCCCGCGAGCGGCTCCAGCTGGTCAACGAGGCGAGCGTCCGGATCGGCAGCACCCTCGACGTCACACGGACGGCGCAGGAGCTCGTGGACGTCTGCGTGCCCGCGCTCGCCGACTTCGTCAGCGTCGATCTGCTGGACCCGCAGGAGCACGGCGAGCCACCGCTGCGGCTCATCGCCCCGCTCGGCCTGCGCCGCGCCGCGCACGGGTCGGTGAACCCGGGCAGCCCCGAGGCCGTGATCAAGCCCGGGCAGCTGGAGATCTACCCCACCGGCTCGCCCCAGGCCGACTCCCTCGTCGCGGGCCGGTCCGTCGTCGCCTCGGTGTCGGGGGGCGACCTGGACGAGTGGCTCGCGCACAACGAACCGCGCGGCGACCGGGTCAGGGAGTACGGCATCCACTCGTCCATGTCCGTGCCGATCCAGGCCCGCGGCACCACCCTGGGGGTCGCGGTCTTCCGCCGCTACCGCAGACCGGACCCGTTCACGGCCGACGACGTACTGCTGGCCGAGGAGATCACCGCCCGGGCCGGCGTCTGCGTCGACAACGCCCGCCGCTACTCCCGCGAACGCGACACCGCCCTCGCCCTGCAGCGCAGTCTGCTGCCCCGCAGGCTCCCGCGCACGGCCGCCGTGGAGGCGGCCTCGCGCTATCTGCCAGCCGCGCGGGCCGGGGTCGGCGGCGACTGGTTCGACGTGATCCCGCTGTCCGGGATGCGCGTCGCGATGGTCGTCGGGGACGTCGTCGGACACGGCATCCAGGCCTCGGCCACCATGGGCAGGCTACGCACCGCCGTGCGCACCCTCGCCGACATCGACCTGGCCCCCGACGAACTGCTCACCCACCTCGACGACCTGGTGGTACGGCTGTCCACCGAGGCCGGCGGCGAGGGCAACCCCGGCGAGGTCGGCGCGACCTGTCTGTACGCGGTCTACGACCCGGTGTCCCGCAGCTGCACCCTGGCGCGGGCCGGGCATCCACCGCCGGTCCTGGTCACGCCCGGCGGTGCGGCCCGGCAGATCGACCTGCCGGCCGGGCCGCCGCTGGGTCTGGGCGGGCTGCCCTTCGAGTCCGCCGAGCTGGACGTGCGCGAGGGCAGCGTCCTCGCGTTCTACACGGACGGCCTGATCAAGTCCCGGGAACGGGACGGCGACTCGGGCCACCGGCTGCTGCACGACGCGCTGGCGACGTACTCCGACTCGCTGGACGAGACCTGCGACCGGGTCCTGAACACGCTGCTGCCGGCGGGCGGTGTCGCCGACGACGTGGCGCTGCTGCTGGCCCGCACCCGGGGGCTGCCCGCCTCCCAGGTCTCGACCTGGCACATCCCCGCCGACCCGGCGCTCGTCTCGCCCATCCGCAAGCAGGTCGTCGAGCAGCTCGACGTCTGGGAGCTCCAGGAGGCCGCGTTCACCGCGGAGCTGGTGGTGAGCGAGCTCGTCACCAACGCCATCCGGTACGGCGCCCACCCCATCCGGCTGCGGCTGATCCACGACACCACGACGCTGATCTGCGAGGTGTCCGACACCAACCACACCGCTCCGCACCTGCGCCGCGCCAAGACCTGGGACGAGGGGGGCCGCGGTCTGCTCTTGGTCGCGCAGCTCACCGAGCGCTGGGGCAGCCGGCACACGACGGACGGCAAGACGATCTGGGCGGAGATCACGGTCCTGCCGGAGGACTGAGCCCGCCCGAAGGCGCGCCCCCTCGTGGAGCCCTGAGCCTTCTTGGCGCGATCCCCCAGCTCCAGTCCGGCGAGCGGTTGGTCGCGGTCGATTCGGGCGGCGTAGACGGCGAACATGGCCTCGACGATAGGCTCCGCCGGTTG
>NZ_JBSFLV010000071.1:0-48360 GCF_053599215.1 Streptomyces sp. NPDC001002
CCGGTGACCACGGAATAGCTCTCGATGATGATGTCGTCGGCGACCGTGAGCCGGTCGATGTCGAACTGGAAGTACAGCTGCCCCAGAGCCTGCCGCTCCAGATAGAACGCCCGGATCTCTTCCCGCGAAGCCGGCGGCATCAGCAGTTCGATGTGCTTCGGGTTGCCGGTCTTCGCGATACGGGCATCGACGTAGTCGATCATCGCGGTGCGGTTGATGAGCATTTCGGTCTCCTGTGTCGGGAGTGTCTCCACCGTCCGGTCAGCGGGCGAGCGTGCGGGTCGCGGCGACGACGCCGCCGTCGACGGTCAGATCGGTACCGGTGATGAAGGTCGCCTCCGGCCCCAGCAGGAAAGCCGTGGCGCCGGCGATGTCGCCGGGGGTGCCGAGCCGCTTGGTCCCGGACATGTCGATCAGCTGGCGTATGAACTCGCCTCCCGGACCGGCGAGTTCGGCCTGACCCATGGCCGTGGAGATGACGCCGGGGCTGATGCTGTTGACGCGCGCGCCGCGCTGCCCCCACGCGGTACTGGCCGCCATGACCCGCAGCTGGTTGGCTCGCTTGGAGATGCCGTACGCCATGCGTCCGTCGGTGACGATGTCCGGGGCGAGGAAGGGCAGTTGGAGCAGTTCTCCGGTGGGCGTGGTGGCCAGTGCGCGCTCCTGCTCCGGGGTGAGGGGGTCGGCCATGTGGCCGGCCATGCTGGCGATGACGACGCATGCGCCGCCGGGCGCGATCACGGGAGCGAACGCGTCGAGCACGAGCGCGACGCCGAGCAGGTCGACGGCGAGGATCGCCTCGACGGAAGCCTGGACCGGTGACAGGCCGGCCGTGTGCACGACCTGGGTGACCTCTCCCAATTCGCCTGCTGTGCTCGCCAGTTCGCGTACCGAGACGGCCGAGGTCACGTCCACGGCGTGCGTCACGACCGTCAGGCCTTCACCCGTCAGTACCGTCTCGGCGCGCTTGAGGGTCCGTTCGCCGATGTCGGCGAGCAGGACGATCCGACCCTGGCCCAGCCGGCGGGCCACCGCCTCGCCCATGCCGCCGGCCCCGATGACGACCAGCACGTTTCCGTCCACGGCACTCACCCGATCTCTAATTCGAGACTTTTCGTCTCGCTGAATACTCACCATACGCCGGCCGCTACTCTCGTCAACATGTCCGACACTCGACGGGGCCGCACCCGCAGCGAAGCGGTACGCCGGGCCATCCTCGAAGCGACCCGCAACGAGCTCGCGGCCAACGGTTACGACAAGTTGTCGATCGACCGGATCGCGGCCGCCGCCGGCGCAGGCAAGCAGACCGTCTACCGCTGGTACCCGTCCAAGAGCGCCCTGGTCGCGGAGTGCATTCTCGACGGCTACGGTTTGCCCGCCATCACCCCCGTCCCGAACACCGGGGCCGTTCGACGCGATCTGCGTGACTGGCTGGGGGCCTTCGCCGACCACCTCGCCGAGCCTCAGAGCGCGGCGCTGATCCGGGCGTCCACGGCCGCTGCCGCCGAGAGCGACGACGTGGCCCTCAGGTTCTACGATCACGTCACCGCCGCATCCGAGGACGCCCTCACCGCACGTCTGCGGGACGCCGTGCCGGCGGCACGACCGGCGTCCGCCACCGCTGCCGCCGAGGCCCTCGTCGGAGCGATGCTCTACCGCCTTCTCGTACGGCAGCCCGCCACCCCGGAGTTCCTCGACAGCCTCGTCGACACCGTCCTGAGCGGGATTCAGGGCACGGTCGGCATGGAATCGGCGGGCACTCGGGCCCCTTCGTCTCACTCCTGAGTGGTGAAGGCGCTGGTCGAACAGTTCACCACCACGGAGATGGACTCCCGGCCTGGTGATTCGAGGCCGGGAGCTGCTCCGGCATTTTCAGGGTGCCGACCGTAGCCGTCAGGCACCGAGCGCGCGGAAGAAGGCGCGGACGTCGGTGACGAACGCCTCCGGCTGTTCGAGTGCGAGGAAGTTGCCGCCCTGCTCCAGCTCGCTCCAGCGGGTGACGTTGTGGTCCCGCTCGGCGAAGCGGCGGATGGCGATGTCGGTGTGCAAGGCGACGGCCACGCCGGTGGGGACGGTGCCGCGCGGCTTCGGGGCCCAGGCGCCGGCGTCGTGGCCAGACTCGTAGTAGAGGTTCGCCGAGGAGCCGGCCGTGCCGCTGAACCAGTAGACGCTGATGTTGGTGAGCAGACGGTCGCGGCCCACGGCGTCCTCCGGGAGCTCGGCGGCGGGGTCGGTCCACTCCTTGAACTTCTCGGCGATCCAGGCGAGTTGGCCGGCCGGCGAGTCGTGCAGGCCGAAGGCGAGGGTCTGCGGGCGGGTGGACTGGATGGCGTTGAAACCCATCTTGTCCTGCTGGAAGTTCTCCAGCCGGGCCAGCCGCTCCGTCTCGGGCCCGCTCAGTCCGTCGAGTTCGGCGGGATCTCCGGAGGGGAAGGTGACCAGGCCGTTGACGTGGATGCCGACGATCCGCTCGGGTGCCTGACGCCCCATCTCGGCGGCGATCCAGGCGCCGCCGCCCGTGCCGTGAACGCCGTAGCTGTCGTAGCCGAGGCGGCCCATCAGCTCGACGAACGCGCCTGCGATGCGGCCGGTGTTCCAGCCGGCCTCGCCGAGCGGACCGGAGAAGCCGGTGCCGGGCGTGGAGGTCACGATGACGTGGAAGTCCTGCGTCAGCGGGCGGATGACCTCGACGAACTCCACGAACGAGCTGGGCCAGTCGTGCACCAGGAGGAGCGGGAGGGCCGCCGCGTTCTGCGAACGGGCGTGCAGGAAGTGGATGTTCTGGCCGTCTATCTCGGTGGTGAACTGGGGGAACTCATTGAGTTCCGCCTCCGCCTTGCGCCAGTCGAAACCGTCGGCCCAGTACGCGGCCAGGGTCTTGAGGTAGTCGGTGGGCACACCCCGGCTCCAGCCGGTACCGGGGATCTCGCTGCCCCAGCGGGTACGCGCCAACCGGTCGCGCAGGTCGTCGAGTTCGGCCTGCCCGACGGCGATGCGGAAGGGGTGGATCCGGGCGTCGGTGGTGCTGCTGCTGGTCTCCATGGGTAAGACAGTATTCTCGATATAGGCACGTTACGTTCCTAATGAGACCTCAGGCTGGACTTCATGCTGGATACCTCCGCACGTTTGCTGCGTCTGCTCTCCCTGTTGCAGACCCGGCGGGACTGGCCCGGATCCGAACTGGCCGAGCGCCTGGGAGTCAGCGGCCGTACCGTCCGCAACGACATCGACCGACTGCGCGAACTCGGCTACCCCGTGGACGCCACTCGCGGAGCCACCGGCGGCTATCGGCTGGGCGCCGGCGCGGCGATGCCCCCGCTGCTGCTCGACGACGAGGAGGCCGTCGCGGTGACGATCGCGCTGCGCACCGCGACGCAGGGCGCCGTTCCCGGCACCGAGGAGACCTCGCTGCGGGCGCTGGCGAAGCTGGAGCAGGTGCTGCCCTCGCGGCTGCGCCGCCGGGTGCGGACGCTCCAGGCGTACACCGTGGCCGTGCCGGCCGACCGTCCGGCGCCGACCGTCTCCGCGGACGTACTGACCGCCGTCGTCTCTGCCTGTCGCGACCAGGAACGGCTGCGCTTCGACTACCTCGACCACGCCGGATCACCTACCCGCCGTGTGGTGGAGCCGTATCGGGCGGTGAACTGGGGACGGCGCTGGTACCTGGTGGCGTGGGACGTCGAGCGCGAGGACTGGCGGACCTTCAGGATCGACCGGATCCAGCCCCGCACCCCGACCGGACCCCGCTTCACCCCGCGCGAACCGCCCGGCGGCGACATCACGGCGTACGTATCCCAACGGGTGTCCAGTGCGGCCTGGCGCTACCACGCGCGGGTAACCGTGCACGCCCCGGCGGCGGCGGTGATCGAGCAGATCAACCCCGCGGTCGGCACCGTCGAAGCGCTCGACGCCGACAACTGCGTCCTGATCACCGGTGCGGACACAGTGCAGACCCTCGCCGTGTACCTGGGCATGCTCGACGCCGACTTCACCGTCACCGAGCCCGTGGAACTGGTCGCCCACCTCCGTCGACTCACCGACCGCTACGCCCGCTCCACGCCGCCTGCCCGCTCGGATCGGGAGCAGTCGATCAGTTGAGCGATCAGTGGCGTTCCCGAACTCGTATGATCGCGCGGTGAAGGTCTGGACGGAGTCCCCTGCCAAGAGCGACATCGAAGCGGTCGTCCGCGGCTACTTCAACCTGCTCCGGGCCGGGCGGATCCCTGAGGCCGAGCAGTTCAACTGGGGCTACACGGACAGCAGTCTCGGCGTCGAGATCAGCTACCGCGGTCACATAATCGAGGTGTCCTTGGGCTTCCGGGTCAGGCCCACCGACGCCGGCTGGGTCCTCACGGGACCGGCCACGTACTGGTAGGACGCGCGAAAGAGCAGGTGATTCTGTGCCCTCGCGGGTAACCCTCGTCGGTGCCGGGCGCATGGGGACACCGCTGTGCGGGCGCCTCGTTTCGGCGGGCCACACGGTGACCGTTTCCGATCTGCGCCCCGAACGGGAAGAAGCCGTACGCCTGTTGGGCGCGGGCTGGGCGCCGTCCGTCACGACGGCCGCGGCCGGGGCGGACGTATTGATCACCGTGGTCCCTGGCCCCGATGAGGCCGCGGCAGCGCTTCCGGATGCCGTGTTCGCCGCCCTGGCCCCTGGGGCGGTGTGGGTCGACATGACGAGCAACTCCCCCGCGGCTGCAAGGGTGCTGCGGGAGCGAGCCGGTGCTCATGGCGTCGATGTCCTCGAAGCGCCCATCGGCGGCGGGCCGGACGACGCCGAACACGGGCGTCTGCGGCTGTTCGTGGGCGGTTCCGCTGAAGTCCTCGACCGGTGCAGGCCCTTGCTGGAGGCCGTGACGACGGCGGACCGGATCCGTCACATGGGCGGCCCGGGAACCGGCTACACGACGAAACTCCTCATCAACCTCCTCTGGTTCGGACAGGCCGCGGCGACCGCCGAGGCCCTTCTGCTCGGACGCCGGGCAGGCATCGACCTCACCGTCCTGCGGGACACGCTGGCCGGCAGCGCGGCGGGGAGCGACTTCATCCGCCGGGACCTGCCTGCCCTGTTCGCCGGGGACTACCTTCCCTCGTACGGACTTGACCGCATCCACGACCAGCTCAAAGCCATCACCGGTGAGGCCCAGGACCTCGGCACCCCGCACGAGTTGGCCGACACGGTATTGCGGATCCACCGGCTGGCCCTGGAGCGGTTCGGGCCCGTGGACGGCGAGCTCCTCGCCGTAGCCCTCCTGGAAGAGATCGCCGGTACTCTCCTGCGCCCCTGACCGGCGTCATCCAAGTAGCGCCCGGACTACTCCCGAGACCAGCTTGACGTATGCCGATATGGGAATATGATCGCTGCCATGGCACGAGCAGCGACGACGTCGGACGTCTTCAACGCTATCGCCGAGCCGCAGCGCCGGGACATCCTGGCGCTGCTGCGGCGGGGTGAGCGGCCGGTGACCGACCTGGCCCGGGAGCTGGGGATGACCCAGCCGGGGGCGTCCAAGCACCTGCGGGTCCTCCGGGAGGTGGGGCTGGTGCAGGTCCGCGGGGCCGGCAAGCAGCGCCTCTACGGCCTGGACGCCCGCGGGCTGCGGCCTGTCCACGAGTGGGTCGGCGGATTCGAGCGGTTCTGGAACGAGAGTTTCGATCGGCTGGACACCTACGTGCAGGACCTCAAGCAGACACGGCAGGAGGAATGACCGATGACAGGGGCAGCAGGGCAGGGAATGAGACCGGAGCCGGTGGCGGCCGGCCGGGAGATCGTGATCTCCCGGGTCATCGACGCTCCGCGGGAGTTGGTGTTCGAGGCGTTCACCGAGGTCCGGCACCTGTCGCGATGGTGGGGTCCGGAGGGGTTCGCCACCACCACGCGGTCCTTCGAGTTCCGCGCCGGCGGGGTGTGGGACTTCGTGATGCACGGCCCGGACGGGACCGACTACCAGGAGTGGATCTCCTGGACCGAGATCGCCCCGCCGGAGCGGATCGCGCTGCTGCACGGTGAGTCCCGTGACGACCCGAACGCCTTCGAGTCGGTGCTGACCTTCGCGCCCGACGGCACGGCGACCCGGATCGTGATGCGCACGGTGTTCCCCACCAAGGAACTGCGCGACCAAGCCGTCGAGAAGTACCACGCGATCGAGGGCGGACGGCAGACCCTGAACAACCTGGCGGCCTACGTCGCCGACCTCACGAAGAAGGGGGCGGAGAGCTGATGGCCGGCAAGGTGTTCTTCAGCGTGTCGATGTCGCTGGACGGCTTCATCGCGCCCGAGCCCGTCCCGGTGGAGGACGAACTCTTCGCGCCTGGCAGACAGGACGACCCGGACGTTCGGCGCTGGATGGCGCAGTGGGCGGAGTTGCAGCAGTGGGTGTTCCCGCTGCGGTTCTTCCGGGAGAACCTGAAGCTGGGCGAGGGCGGCGAGGAGGGCCTCGACAACGACGTGGCGCGGGAGACGTTCGAACGCACCGGCGCGAGCGTCATGGGCAGGCGCATGTTCGACCTCGGCGAGCGGTCGTGGCCCGAGGATGCGCCCTTCCACACCCCGGTCTTCGTCGTGACGCACACCAAGCGCGACCCGTGGGAGCGGCCCGGCAACACCACGTTCCACTTCGTCGACGACGGCATCGAGCACGCCCTCGACCAGGCCCGTGCGGCCGCCGGGGAGCGGGACGTGCGCATCGCCGGCGGCGGCGCGACGATCCTGGAGTACGTGAACGCCGGCCTGGTCGACGAGTTCTCCATCGCGCTGTCACCGGTGCTTTTCGGCGCCGGCACCCGCCTGTTCGACGGCGTGGACGCGTCCAGGGTCGCGCTGGAGCCGATCCGTTCGCGGCCGTCGGCGCGGGTGACGCACCTGACCTACGCCGTGCACTCACGGTAGCCGCGCCACCACTTCACCCGGGCACGGCCGACAGCACCGCCCTCGCGCGCCGCACCGGCGGGCGGCCACACTGGACCTATGGAATACGTCGGCCGGGTGCCCGCTCCGCCGCTGGATCGGTACATCGACGACATCTACTGCCTGACCGGGGTGCCGCACCACCGGCTGATGAACGTCCCACCGATGCCGTCCGCGCACTTGTTCCTGCACCTGGACGGGCCCGTCCGCCTGTGGGACTCCGACTGCTCGACGCCGCCGGCCGTGTTCACGGACGGGTGGTTCATGGGCGTATGGACCAGGCGCTTCGTCTTCGAATACCCCGCGCATGTGCGGCTCGTGGGGGTGCACTTCAAACCCTGGGGCATGTCGCCGTTCGTCGACATGCCGGTGGCGGAGCTGCGTAACCGGTGGGCGCCGGTCGACGCCGTCTGGCAGCGCTCGGTGGACCGGATGCGGAACCGGGTCGGCGATGTCACGTCGGCCGACGAGATGTTGCGGGTGCTGGAGGAGGAGCTGCGGTCGCGCCTCGCCGATGCCCCGGCGCGCGGTCTCGACCTGGTCCAGCACACCGGCGGGCGGCTGGAGATCTCGCACGGCGCGATCCCCGTCGGCGTGCTGGCCGAGGCCGCCGGGGTGAGCGGCAATCACCTGGCCAACCTGTTCAAGGCTCATGTCGGTGTCACCCCGAAGCGGGTGGCGCGGATCTATCGCTTTGCGCGGCTGATCCTGTCCGTGGACGCCCCGGGGCCGGTCGACTGGGCCGAACTCGCCCAATCGGCGGGCTACTTCGACCACGCCCACTTCAGCAGGGAGTTCAAGGACTTCACCGGCCACACGCCCACGGAGTACCTGGCTCTGCGCCGTCGATTCCCCCTCGACGGGGGAGGTCCGCACGAGATGGGACCGATGCCCGCCGATTGATTTCTTACATGCCCGGATCCGCTCGGCGCGCGAGCATGGCGGCGAACCCGCAAAGAGACATCAAAGAGCCGAGGAGGACCCATGGGCACGGTGATCATGCAGAGCGTGGTGTCGGTGGACGGTTTCATCGCCGACGACAAGGGCGAAGTCGGGTCCCTTCACGAGTGGTACTTCAGCGGGGACGTCCCGATCGTCGTGGGCGCGGACGAGCAGTACGACCATTCCGGATCCGGCGGCGGCATCAAGGTCTCGCGTGCGTCTGCGGACTATGTGCGGTCGGTGTGGGAGTCGATCGGCACGATCGTGATGGGCCGCCACCTCTTCGACCAGGTGAACGGCTGGGAGGGCAGGCCACCCTCGGGCGATCACGTGGTCGTGGTGTCCCACCGCCCCAAGCCCGAGGGCTGGCACCCCGAGGCCTCGTACCACTTCATCGACGGCGTGAGGGCCGCGATCGACAAGGCCCAGGAACTCGCCGGGGACCGAATCGTCGCCGTGAACGCCGGTGATGCGGGTGCCCAGATCCTCGCGGCCGGTCTCGTGGACGAGGTGGCGATGGACGTGGTCCCGGTGGTGTTCGGGTCGGGCATCCGCTTCTTCGGCGGCATCGACGGGCAGCATCTGCTGGAGGATCCGCACGTGGTCATCCAGGGCGAAAGGGTGCTGCATCTAAGGTTCAAGGTGCGCCGCTAGAGATCTTCAGCGGTTGGGGATACGGCGGCCGCTTCGGGGTGTTCCGTGCCGTCCACGGCGGCCGGTTCGTGATCCGAGGGGACGGCTTCGTCGCCGTAGCGGCGCAGCAGCCACAGACCGTAGGCGGCGTTGAAGACGAACACGCTCACCTGCCACCAGTCCGGTGCGGAGCCCGGAGAGCGGACCTGGAAGAAGTCGTCGAGTCCGTGCACGAAGACCATCGGCCAGACCGAACCGATCGCGTGGCGCAGACCGGCGCACGCGAAACCGAAGAGGCCGGCGGACAGCATCTGCCACAGGGTGTCCCCCAACGAGGCGCCGAAGAACAGGTAGTTCTGAACGTGCCCGACGCCGAAGAGGACGGCGACGCCGACGGCCGCGCGCATGGGTCCGAGCGGGGTGAGGGTCTGCTGGACGAGACCACGGCTGTAGGTCTCCTCGTTGATGCCCACCCACAGGAGCGAGATCAGCGAGCTGACGAGTACGGTCGCGCCGCCGTCGACGCCGACGACGGCGTAGGAGCAGGCGATCAACAACATCGGCGTGGCCAGCCACCAGCGGCGCGCGCGGCCGAGTGCGGCCACGGCGGAGACACGTAGCCAGCCCCATCGCCACAGGACGAACAACACCCCTGCGGCACATACCGCGTTGACCACGGTGGCACCGAGAGCCGGGAACCACGAGGGAGCCATCGGGGGCAGCAGCACCTTGGCGAACAGCAGCAGCACGGCGTGCCACGCGAGGGTCAACTCCCCTGCGCCCCAAAGGGGATGACGGATGATGTGGCGCTTCCACCGTGTCATCACGGGGCGAGTTTGACCTGTTCCCTGGCCCGAAGTCCAGGGACCGCGGCCGGGGTCGTCCCATGGGTGGGTCAGCAGTCCCGGGCGAGCCAGACCGGGGCGCTGCTGCCGCGGGGAAGCAGGACGTCGCGGAAGCGACCGGGGGTCCTGGACAGGATCACCTGGTCGGTGACGCCCTGGTAGTGGCCGCAGGGAGTGTCGGCGGTGAAGGTGTCGGGGTCGAGGTAGGCGTGCGGGGAACCGGGGTTCGGGTCGAGGGCTGTCCGGTGGGCGTGGGTGCGGTCGAAGAGGCCGAGGCTGAGGATCCAGGTGGCGACCCGGGTGAGGTTGAGGGTGACGCGGTAGCTGCCGCCCTCGGTGGCGCGGCGCATGAGGGCGGCGAGTGCGCCGGTGGTGGCCAGCCAGGAGAGCACGTAGTCGTTGACCACGTTGATGTACGGGAGGGCCGGCTCGCTGGTCGGCCGGGCGGCGACGCCGTCCTCGCCCTCCATCAGCATGATGCCGGTGAGCGCTCCGGCGGTCTGGTCGAAGCCGACGCGGTGGGCCCACGGACCGGTCTCGCCGGCGAGCGTGATGCTGACGTGGATGATCCCGGGGCGCACGGCCGCGGCCTCCTCGGCGCTCAGGCCGATCTTCGCCAGGTAGCCGGGGCGGCGGTTGGCGTAGAAGAGGTCGGCGTCGCGCAACAGGCCGTGGATCTTCGTGTGGCCGTCGGCGCTGTAGGGGTCGAGTGTGGTGGAGCGGACGCCGACGTTGGCGGTGTTGTACGTGGAGTCGTGCTCCAGTTCGTCGGGGCGCCAGATGTTCAGCACGTCGGCGCCGTGCTGGGCCAGGTCCCGGCCGATGCCGGCGCCGGCGATGACATGGCCCATGCCCAGGGCGCGGACTCCGGACAGCGGCTGGTCGACGGCGGCGGGTAGGGGTTCGGGCCGGCTGTCGCCGATCTTCTCGATCCTGATGAGGGGCTCGCGGGCGATGTACTCGTATGCCGGGTGTCGCAGGAACTCCTCCGTGGTGCGCAACATGGGCATGACCACGCCTGCTTCATCGCCGGCCTGCTCCAGCTCGGCGGCGTCCCACTGGGCGATGGCGTCCGCGACAGCCTGTTCCTCGGGCCAGGTGCGGAGCAGCTTGTAGACGGCGTTCCTGATCTTCGGGTAGGGGTTGAGCGGCATGACCCAGCGGCCGTCGCGCGTCCGGTAGAAGCCAAAGCTGAGAGGGCTGGCCGGATCCGCGGAGTTGCCGCCCGGATAGCCGTTCAGCAGCTCCCACTTCTTGTCGTAGAAGGGGCAGAGCCGGTGCGGGGCCTTGCGCAGGTCCATCGTGATGTCCTGGCCCTCGCCACCGCGCTGCCGCCAGAGCGCGGCCAGGGCGACGGACTTGGCGGTCAGACCGAGCCCGGCGACGGCGCCCAGCCGCATCACGCTCGGCACGATCGGGTCGCTGCCGATGAACGTGACCCTTCCGCCGCTGTCCTCGGGACGCAGACCGGCCGGGACGAGGACCTCCCGCAGGGCCCGGTGGATGTCGAAGCCTGCGTCACTGGTCAGCGGATGGGCGATGGCCTCGTGGATGCGGGCGGTGATTTCGGCGGCGGTCATGGTTGCGGCGACCTCTGCTTCGCGGTGGGAGTGACGGCGTTACGGCTCTGTGGCAGGCGCTACGGCTCTGTGGCACGCATTCCCAAATGCTGACGAATCTATCGTTATGAATGCGTTCGGCGTGAGTCGGCACAACCTCTCGCCGGTTCGGCAGTCCTACTTCCCGGGGTGCAGATGACGACAGGACACCAGGTCGCCTTCTTCCTGAGGGAGTTGGAGACGGGCGACACATGCCGGAAGGCGGCAGCGGCGAAGGGGCTCGGCAAACTCGGCGGCGCCGAGCACGCCGCGGTGCTCGTACGAGCGGCTGCCGACTCCGCCCCGGAGGTCCGCGCGGGCGCGGCGGTGGGCCTCGGCAGGCTGGGGGTCCCCGAGGCCGGGGCGGAGGTCCTGCCCGCGCTGATGGGCGACGAGGATCCGTGGGTGCGCAGGAAGGCCTCGCTCGCGTCGATCTGGCTCGAACTGTGCGGCTCCGGAGTCGTGGAGGCCTATGGGCGGTTGCTCAGCGATCCTGACCATCACTTGCGCATCAACGCCTTGGAGGCGCTCTACGAGCTGGACGTGCCTGGTGATGTTCCCGCGCTTGTCAGGCTGTTGGGGGATCCGGATCATCGCATTTGGGGGCGGGCGCGGGCCATGGTCTGGGGTTTCATGGAGGACCCGGACGTCGAGGCGGAGTTGATCCGTGCGGCCCAGTGGGGCGAGGACGCCGTCCGTGCGTGCACCCTGTGGATGTTGCCGGACCAGGCCGCCGAGCGGCTGCTGCCGAGCCTGCTGAGAGATCTGACCGCCGACCCGTCTGCCGAGGTGCGCCGCGCCGTGGCCTTCCGGCTAGTGGACGTGAACAGACCCGAGGCGCAGGATGCGGTGTTCGCGCTTCTGGAGGCGCAGCGGGACCCTGAGATGGCGTCACAACTACTGTTTCGGCTTGGGAAATCGCGCGGCGAGCGACTGCCGAATCCGGCCTCACGCTGGCTGCGTGACGAGCGGGCCGGTTCGGCAGCCGCCGCTGCCCTGGGGTACGTCGGCGGCAAAGTCGCCACAAGGCTCCTGCGGACTCGCCTCACCGACCCGACAACGGCCCCCCGCGCACTCGCGGCAGCGGCCACGACATACGGGGAGATGGGGAGATGGGACGCCGTGTGGCTGCTGCTCCCCCTGTTGGCCCATGCCGCACCCGGGGTGTCCGACGGTGCTTTGCGTGGCCTCGACGCCCTGGCGAGCACCGGGTTCCGGCCATGGGAACGCGCCGCGGTCGCCCGGGCGGTGATGGCCCGTCTCGATGTCAACCCCGTCCTGGTCGGCGTGGCGGCAAGGGTCCTCGAAGGCATGCGGGAAACCCTGCCAGGCATGCGGGAGCTTGTGGACCGTACCCCCTCTCCCCTTGTCCGCGAAGCCGCACTGTCGCTCCTCGACCCGCACAACGCGACGGACGCCGACACCCCGCACGATCTGCCGCTCTTCGTGCGGCACTTGGACGACACAGACCGGTGGGTAAGCCGAACCGCCGCAAAGGGGCTCGCTCACTGGGTGGAGGAGACGGGCACCCTCCCACCGGACGAGGAGAGGGTGCGTGACCGGCTCACCGCCCTGGCCTCGGACGACGCGGATCCCGTCCGCGAGGCGGCGACCGAGGCACTTCGAGTTCTGGACGACCACCAGAACAGCTGACGGAACAGGGGCGCCGGCGGCGGCAGCCGTCGCACCTCCAGCCACATTCCGCCTCACACACGGCCGTTGGGTACCGAACGACCCGCGCCCACCTAACTCCTAATTTAGGAATTAATATTGACGCGCGTCGGCGACCGCTGCAAGATCCTGGGCACCAACCCGCAGACGATCGGGCGCTGACTGGCAGCGGTACCTCGGGCACACGACCGGGACGGGCCTGCACGCGTGATCGGACAGTGAAGGACCCGCTGTGAAACGACATCTCACCGTCCTGTTTGCCCTCCTGATCTCCTTGCTCGCCGTGCAGGCGCCCGCCCATGCCGTCCCTACGGCGAGCAGTTCCGGCCGTGCCGACGCCACAGCCGCCTCGAAGCAGGTGCTGGGCCAGACGCCCTACATGGGCTGGAACACCTACTACGCGCTGGGTGGCGATCCGACCGAGTCGGAGGTCAGATCGGTGGCCGACTTCCTGGTCAGCAGCGGTCTGCGCGACTCCGGCTACCAGTACGTGTGGATCGACGGCAACTGGGCGGCACCGACCCCGCGCAGCGCGGCCGGTGATCTGGTGCCCAACCCGGCCCAGTTCCCGAACGGGCTGAAGCCGCTGGTCGACTACATCCACAGCAAGGGCCTCAAGGCGGGCATCTACACGGACGCCGGCCCCTACATCCCGGGCAAGTGCGGCCTCGGCAGCCACGGTTACTACCAGCGCGACGCGAACCAGTTCGCCGCCTGGAAGTTCGACGCCGTCAAGGTGGACTACCTCTGCGGGATCGCCGCGGACCTCGACCCCAAGACCGTCTACACCGAGTTCGCGAAGGCGCTGCGGAACAACTCCAGCGGCCGACCCATGCTCTTCAACCTCTGCAACCCGGTGACGTCTCCGGACTGGGGCAACTACCCGGAGTCGCAGCAGTCGACGAACTCCTGGTCGTACGCGCCCGCGATCGCGCAGTCCTGGCGGACGTACACGGACGTCGGCTTCGTCGGCGAGATCAAGTTCAAGGACGTACTGCGGAACTACGACGCGAACGCGCGGCATCCCGAGGTCGCCGGCCCTGGACACTTCAACGACCCGGACTACCTCGGACCCGAACTGGGGATGAGCGACGAGGAGTTCCGTACGCAGATGACGCTCTGGTCGGTGGCGGCCGCGCCGCTGGTGATCGGCAGCGACGTCCGCAAGCTCAGCAAGACCTCGCTCGGCATCCTTGAGGACCGCGATGTCCTCGCGATCAACCAGGACTCGGCCGGCGTCCAGGCCGTCCGCGTCGGCGCTGCCGGTACGACGGAGACCTGGGTGAAGCGGCTGGCCAACGGGGACCGGGCCGTGGTGCTGCTGAACCGGGGGGACACTCCGGCGACGCTGACCACGACCGCCAAGTCGGCCGGGCTGTCCGGGGGGCGGTTCACTCTCAAGAACGCCTGGACCAACCAGGTCACCGAGAGCGGCGGAACCATCAGTGCGGCCGTCCCGGCGCACGGCGCTGCCCTGCTCCGGGTCGGCCGGGCAACGGGCAAGCCCGGTGTTCCGCACGTCGTCGCCGGCCTGCCGCGGGTGACGAAGGTCGGCAGCGACGCGGTCACGGCGGGCGTGGCCCCGGTGGCCGCCGGCGGCGACCAGGCTCAGGTCGAGGTCAACGTCCGTAACGACGGGACGCGTTCGGTGTCCGACCCGCGGGTCGAGCTGAAGGTGCCCGCCGGGTGGACGGTCCGTGCGGCCGGCAAGACACCGAAGGTGCTGAAGCCGAACCGCTCCGCGAACGTGGCCTTCACCGTTACCCTCCCGGCCACCGCCGCACCCGGCAGCGCCGATCTGACCGCCACCACCTCGTACGAGGTGCCTGGCAAGGGGCGGCTGCGTCAGCAGACGACCACGGCGTTGACGGTGGCACCGGCGGCACCGAGCGGTGACGTCGTCCTGTCGCACCACGACTGGATCAGCGCCACCAGTGGATGGATGTCCCCGACGGTCGACCGGAGTGTCGGAGGCTGGACGGCGATCAGCATGCTCGGCCAGGAGTACCCGACCGGCATCGGAGTCGCCTCGCCCTCCACGATCCGCTACTACCTCGGCGACCGGTGCACCCGGCTGACCGCGACCGTCGGCATCGACGACGCGGTGCGCGACGTCGGCCCGGAGGGCGGCACGTCGACCTTCCAAGTCATCGGTGACGGCCGGGTGTTGTACGACAGCGGTGTGCTGAGCCGTGATGACGTCCGCCAGGCCGACATCGACCTGACCGGCGTCCGGGTGCTCGACCTGGTGGTCGGCGACGCCGGTGACGGCGGCTACAACGACCGCGCCAACTGGGCTGGCCTGAACGCCAGTTGCTGACTCGGTTCCGCCGCACCCGGGTGGTAGCTCACCTGGGTGCGGCGGATTCGCCGAGAGGTTCTGATGCTGTGGCGCGCGAGGCCACGATCAACGTGGTGGTGAGCTCGATGTGAGCCGCCAGCGCGGCCGCGGCGGAGTCCGAGTCGGCTTCGAGCGCGTGCCGGCAGATGGTGGCGTGTTCCTCCGCCGGATCGCGCGCGGCGTCGAACGGGTCGATCGCTTCCTGCCAACGGCGGTAGAGACAGGCGCTGCTCCGCAGTGCTGTCGCGATCGCGTAGAGCCGAGGGCTGCCGGACCCGGCGAGCAGGGCGTCGTGGAAGTCCGCGTGGGCGGCTTCCCACGCCGGGGTGACACGGGTCGGGGCGGACGCGTCGCGGCGAGGTGTGTCCGCGAGAGTGAAGTGGGTCGCGACGATCCGGGCACGCCACGCTCGGTCGCCCCGCTCGATGCCCCGCCGCAGGGCCAGGCACTCGATGTCCATCCGCGTCCGCGTGAGATCGAGCAGGTCGTCGACGGAGATCGGCATGACCTGGAAACCGACCTGCGGGCTGGCCAGCACGAGGCCCTGTTCGGCCAGTCGGCTGAGCACCTCGCGGACCAGCCCGACGCTGGCGTCGTACGCCTGGCACAGCGGCGTGAACTTGAGCCGCTCCCCCGGTGCGAAACGCCCGGCGAGGATGTCGGCCCGCAGCCGGGCGTGCACCTCGTCGGTACGGGTCTTCGCGCTGGTGGACATGGGGAGCAGGATACACAGATTCGATACAAGCCAAGATATTCGAATATCCATTGACACCTCGAACACCTTGAGCTCAGACTTCTGGCCCATGACCTCTACGACGAAGCGCACTGTCGTCATCACCGGTGGTGGCACCGGCATCGGCGCCGCCACCGCGGAACTGTTCGCCAAAACCGGCCACGACGTCACGATCACCGGTCGACGTGGCGACGTACTGGCCGACACCGCCGAGCGGTTGGGGGTGGCCCACGTCGCGTTCGACGCGGCCGACCCCGCCGCCGTACAGGCGGCGCTCGACCAATTGCCGACCACCGTCGACGTGTTGGTCAACAACGCCGGCGGCAACACCGACCGGCGCCGTCCGCCGGCCGCTCAAGGCGACCTCGCCGGCGTGGCCGACGCGTGGCGGGCCAACTTCGAGGCCAACGTGCTCACCACGGTCCTCGTCACCGAAGCACTCAAGCCACGGCTGGCGGACCGAGCGCGCATCGTCACCGTCGGGTCGATAGCGGCCAAGCAGGGATCCGGTTCGTACGGCGCGGCCAAGTCCGCCCTGGAAGCGTGGAACGTGGACGTCGCGAGGACGCTGGGTTCCCGCGGGATCACCGCCAACGTGGTGGCGCCGGGCGTCACCGCGGACACCGAGTTCTTCGCCGGCACCGTGTCCGAGGAGTGGATCGCCGAGCGGGTGTCCACCGCGTTCAACCGCCGGCCCGGCACCCCGGACGAGATCGCGGAGGCGATCTTCTTCCTCGGCCGACCCGACTCCGGCCACCTGACCGGCCAGGTGATCCACCTCAACGGCGGGGCCTACGCCGCGAGGTGACCACCTGCTGAACCCGTCCGTCTCCGTCAGGCCGTCACCTCCACCTGTCCGGTCAGTTCGATCGAGCGGCAGGAGCGGCCTACGAGCACGTCGAAGAGGCCCGGTTCGACGATGGTCCGCATCCGCTGGTCCACCAGGGCGAGTTCGCGCGGGGAGAGCGTCATCGCGACCGTGGTCGTCTCGCCCGGGGCGAGGTCGACCTTGGCGTAGCCGCGCAGCATGCGTTCGGGCAGGGACACCGACGCCAGACGGTCACGCAGGTAGAGCTGAACGACTTCCTGGCCGCGCCGGTCACCGGTGTTGGTGACGTCCACCCGGACCACCGTGCTCTGGTCCGCGCGGATGCGAGGGCGGGAGATCCGCAGGCGGGCGTAGGAGAAGGTGGTGTAGCTGAGGCCGAAGCCGAACTCGTACAGCGGCGAGGCGCTCAGTCCGACGTAGTCGCCGGCCTGCGCCCGCATACGCTTCTGGTCGTAGGTGAGCGGCAGTTGACCGACTCCGCGCGGCACCGTCACCGGGAGCCGTCCGCTCGGATTGACCTTGCCGAACAGCACCTCGGCGACGGCCCTCCCGCCGAACTCCCCCGGCAGGAACGCCTCGACGATCGCCGGCACATGCTCGGCGGCCCAGTTCACCGCGAGGGCGCGGCCGTTGACGAGGACGAGCACGACGGGCGTGCCGGTGGCGTGGACGGCCTCCAGCAACTCCTCCTGTACGCCGGTGAGTTCGAGGTCCGCCGCGTCCATCGACTCGCCGTCCGTACTGTCCGCACGGGTGAAGGACGTAGGCCGCTCCCCCAGGACGAGGACGGCGACGTCCGCGGCGCGGGCGGCGGCGACGGCGGCCGGGATGCCCGAGCGGTCGCCGCCCGTCACCTCGCACCCCTTGGCGTAGCGGACCGTCACGCCGTCCGGCGCGATGGCGCGCAGCGCGGCCAGGACCGTGGCCACGGGTGCGCCAGGCGGCCACGGGGTGTAGTCCCCCAGCAGATCGGCCACGTCGTCGGCGTTCGGGCCGATCACCGCGAGCCGGCGCACCGACGGGCCCAGCGGCAGCAGGTCGCCGCTGTTCTTCAACAGCACGATCGACTCGCGCGCGGCCCGCAGCGCCACCGCTTGGTGAGTCGCGTTGCGCACGGTCGCCTCGGCGCGGTCCGGGTCGACACGGGACCGGTCGAAGAGGCCCAGGCGGTACTTGAGGTTCAGGACCCGGCCGACCGCGCGATCGACCAGTCGCTCCGGGACCTCGCCCGCGCGCACCGCGGCGGCCAGTTCGCCCAGGTAGGCCTCCTCCCAGGTGATGCCGACGTCCACGCCGGCGGCCAGCGCCAGCGCCCCGGCCTGCCGCTGGTTCTCGGCGAGCCCTTCCGTCACCAGGGTGGTCAGGCCGCCGCCCTCGGCGATCACGACACCGGTGAAGCCCAGTTCGCCGCGCAGCACTTCGGTGAGCAGGAACCGCGAACCGTGCGTAGGGACACCGTCGATCGTCGACTGACAGGCCAGCGTCATCAGCGCGCCCTCCGCTCCGAAACCGGCCTGCCAGGGCGGCAAGTGCGTCTGGCGCAGCGCGCGTTCACCGATCTCGACCGAACTGCCCTCCAGGCCGCCGACGTTGGGCGTCTGCGCCGGGAAGTGACAGAGGGAGGCGGCGGCCCGGCCGGACCCGGCGGGGTCGGTGCCCTGCACCCCCTGCACGACGGCCGCGACCAGGCTCGCCACATGGAAAGGGTCCTCGCCGAAGAACTCGCACACCCGGCCCAGCCGCGGATCGCGGGTCAGTTCGGCGGGCAGGGTGTTCAGCACGTGGACGCCGACGCTGCGGGCCTCGGCGGCGACACAGGCGTACGCCTGTCGTACGAGGGCGGGGTTCCAGGTGGCGCCCATGCCGGGGCCCTCGGGGAAGATCGTCGCGCCGGGGGCGCTGAAGCCGTTGGTGCCCTCGGCGATCTGGAGCAGCGGGATGCCGAGGCGAGTGCCCGCGGCGATCTCTTGGAGACGGTTGGTGAGTTCGGCCTGCTGGCGGGGCGTACGGGGGTGTTCGACCGGGATCATGCCGCTCACGGTCTCGTTCATCAGCCCGAGGAATCCGCCGCCCGGACCGAGGAAGTCCCGCCAGGTCCCGGCGACGAAACGGGCCCGGTCCTCGTCGCTGGTGACCGGGGAATCGGGCGGGACCAGACCGGCGGGCAGCACTTGGGGGATGTTCAGCTGCGCGATCTTCTCGGGGAGGGTCATGCGGGCGAGGAGGGGTCTGACTCCGGGGTGCCAGCGGGATTCTTCGTCGGTGGCGGTGACGGGGGCGGGGGCGGAGGAGGTGGAGGCGGTCGCCGTGACAGTGACCGTCGCGGTAGTGGTGGCGGTGTCAGTCGTAGTGGTGGTGGCTTGGGCGGTCCGGGCCGTCCCCGCGGCGGTCGCGCCTGCCGCGGCGACTGCCGCCGAGCCGAGCAGACGGCGACGGCTCAGCGCGCCCCGGGCGGGCTCGGGGGTGTCGGTCATGACGTCCTCCTCCTGTGCGGGTTTCGTCCGGCGAGCGTAGGAATCGGGTCCTTCGCCAGGACACGGCCGGAGGTGGCTGACGGCATCGACCAAAGTCGTAGTCGCCGAAGACCTTGCGCCGATGCGCGCGCGGAGGGCGTCGGCGCAGGCTGGGACCATGAACACAGAGCGGACATCAGGAGCGGGAACGTCAGGAGCGGGTACGTCAGGAGCCGGAACGTCAGGAGCCGGACAGACCCGGGGCGACTATGTCGGCGCCACAGCGGACGAGTTGCGCGCGAAGACGGGCGCCGACCGGATCTCGGCCGGCATCAGCCAGAAGGTGCTCTTCCAGCGCCGCGGGATCATCACCCTCGACCAGGACCGGCTGGTGCTGGGCGGGTGGAGCGAGGGCACCGACCTGATCCTGCGCCGCGCCGAGATCACGAAGGTCGAGACACGGTTCACGGAGCTGTACGGCCGCTTCATCGGCGGTCTGCTGAACGCGGGCAAGCCGTTGATCCTGGACACGACCACGGTCGGTGAGATCTACCTGCTCATCGACCGCAAGGAGTTCATGGAGACGACCCGGGACCGGGAGTGGGAGCGACACATCACCACATGGCTGACGACCCCGGCCCCGACCTCCCGGGCCTGATTCCCTCGGCACTGACCGGCGGTCCCCGCACCGCGCGCGACCTCGTGGTCGACGCGCTGTGCGTGCTGCTGGCGGCAGGCCTCGCGGCCGTGGGCATCTGGCTGGACCCGACGTCGGACGGGATCCCGGTCGCCGTGGACGTCGTGGCGGGGGTGGCCGGAAGTGCCGCCCTGCTGTGGCGGCGACGGTTCCCGGTCCCCGTGGCGGTCGGCCTGATCGCGCTGTCCGTCGTCCTGCCCGTGGTCGGCGCGGCGAGTGCGATCGCCCTGTTCACGGTCGCGGTGCATCGGAGGGCGGCGGTCGCCGGCACGGTCACCGTGCCGGCGGTACTGTCCACGCCGCTGGAGTACCTGCTGCGGCCGGGCACGGCCGGGCCCGCCGGGACGCTCGGCGGTTCCGCCGGATCCGCGGCGCTCTGTCTGGCGCTGACCGGCTGGGGCGCGGTCGTCCGCGCCCGCCGTCAACTGGTGCTGGCCTGGGCTGATCGGGCCCGGCAGGCCGAGACCGAGCAGCGGTTGCGGGTCGAGCGGGTCCGCAGGGCCGAGCGCGAGCGGATCGCCCGCGAGATGCACGACGTGCTCGCGCACCGGCTGTCCCTGCTGAGCCTGCACGCGGGCGTGCTGGAGTACCGGCGCGGTCTGCCGTCGGAGAAGTTGGCCGAGACGGCGGCGGTGATCCGGTCCGGCGCCCATCAGTCGCTCAACGACCTGCGAGAGATCATCGGTCTGCTGCGCGCCCCGGACATCGAGCGCGACCGCCCACAGCCCACGCTCGCCGACCTGCCCGCGCTCGTGGAGGAGAGCCGTACGGCCGGGCTGTCCCTGGCATACGAGAACCTGCTGGACCCGGCGGCGGAGGTCCCCGAACAACTCGGCCGGACCGGATACCGGATCGTGCAGGAGGCGCTGACCAATGCCCGCAAACACGGGCCGGCGCGGGGCACGGTCCGCCTCGCGGTACGGGGCGGACCGGGTGAGGGCCTGACCATCGAAGCGGCGAACCGGCTGCGCCACTTCGGCGACGGGCCGGTTCCGGGCAGGACGCCGGGCTCCGGCGAAGAGACGGCGCTCGGCAAGGAGACGACCTTCGGCCACGGGACACCCACCACGCCCGTCCCCGGCAGCGGCACCGGTCTGGTCGGACTCGCCGAACGCGTGTCGCTCGCCCGGGGTCGGTTGAGCCACGGACCCACACGGGACGGCGAATTCAGGCTGACCGCGTGGCTACCCTGGGCGCCATGAGCACCACCGCCACCCAGGTACGGGTGCTGATCGTGGACGACGACCCGCTGGTCCGCTCCGGCCTCGTGAACCTGCTGGAGGGCGGCCCCGGTCTGGAGGTCGTCGGCGAGGCGGGCGACGGCGCCGAGGCGCTGACCGCCGCGGAACGGGCCGTACCGCCTGTAGACGTGGTCCTGATGGACATCCGCATGCCCCGCGTCGACGGCATCACCGCGACCGAGCGGCTCAGGTCGCTGCCCGTGCCTCCCCAGGTGCTGGTACTCACCGCCTTCGACACCGACGAGCAGGTACTGCGGGCGCTGCGCGCGGGCGCCGCCGGGTTCCTGCTCAAGGACACCCCGCCGGACCGGATCGTGTCCTGCGTGCACAGCGTCGCGGCCGGCGATCCGGTGCTGTCCCCGACCGCGGCCCGCCGTCTGTTCGACTACGTCGCCGACGACCCCGCCCCTGCCCGCCGCACCCGCGCCCGCACCGCGCTGGCGGCCCTCACCGCACGGGAGCGCCAGGTCGCCGAGGCCCTCGCCGACGGCCTCACCAACCAGGAGATCGCCGCGAGCCTGCACATGAGCGTCGCCACGGTGAAGGCCCACGTCACCCGCCTCCTGCGGGAACTCGGCCTCAACAACCGCACGCAGGTGGCGCTGCTGGCGTACGACGCACGCGCCGACCGCTGAGGCGCGTGGGGCACGTGCGCGGCACCGGGATCGGGATCGGGATCGGGATCGGGATCGGGATCGGGCGACGATAAGAGGCCCGTTTGTTCTGCTCGGCTGTTCTGCTTGGCTGTTCTGCTCGGCCGGGGTGTGGCAGGCCATACCTCAGCTGGATGGCGTACCTCAGTGACCTGGGGATCGACGGCGCGACATCGTGATCGGCATGACCAGGGGCCCGCCGATCACCACGGGGATCGGGCGCTGCCCCATGCCCGATCGAGCCGAAGGATTCTCCATGCGCACTCATGACGCCCTGTCGCGACCAGCGGAGGTGCCCCGTCGGGCCCTGGCTGTGCTCGTCGCCCTTGCGGTGGCGCTCGGCGCCGCCTTCGTCCTTGCCCCGAGCAGGCTGGCGGCGAACGGATCGGACAGCGGGTTCGCAGAGCAGCACGACCTGGTCGATGCCCTGCGTCCGGCGTTCATCGAGTACTGGAGGTCCGGGGACCGGGGATTCCCGGCAGACCTGGAGCGGGTTGTCGACTACTGGTTCCGCTTCCACGTCGTCAAAGCCGTACTCGCCGCGGCCCTGCTGATCGTGTTCGTCGCACTCGGCATCCTGCTCTGGAAGACGTTCCTGAGGTCCAGTGGTCCCGGAGCCCGAGGCAGGGTCGCGCTCGCTTCGGGCGCTGTCGTCGTCAGCGTGCTCGCGCTGGTGTCGCTGGCGGCAGTGATGGCGAACGTCCAGGGTGCGATAGCCCCCTTCTCCTCGTTGACGTCGATGCTGCCGCTCGGCACACCCGGCGGCCAACTCGCCGGTGCGATCGACCAGATCAGGCAGGGCCTGGCCAACTACCCGAGCACGGGCGGGCAGAACGCGGTCGCCCTTCAGGTGATGGTCGACGACTTCGGCCTCTACCACGCGGTGCTGGCCGTGATGGCTTCCGTCGTGGCGGTCGTCCTGATCGGCCTGAGCGTGCTGGCGTGGTGGAGGTTCGCCGCGCCAGACGCTTCCGGCGGCACGGGGTTCGACGGGCGAACGCGACGCACCATGCGGTGGTTCGGTCTGCTGTCGGCCCTGCTGGCGTTCGCAGTGATCGTCGTCGCGGTGGCCAACACGGGCACCGCGGCAGACCCCGCGCCAGCCCTCCTCGACTTCTACAAGGGCGGTTGGTGACGAGCCTCGTGACGGATCAGCCGGATTGACCGGATAAACCAGCTAGACCAGGTCGCCCGGATCAGGATCCGCGGTAGGCCAGGACAGCGAGAACCCGGCGATGCTGAGTGTCGTCGGGCGGCAGGCCGAGCTTGGCGAAAACGTTGCCGATGTGCTTCTCCACCGCACTGTTGGAGAGCGCCAGTTGCCGGGCGATGGCGGTGTTGGAATGGCCCTCGGCCATCAGGGCCAGGAGCTGCCGCTCGCGTGCGGTGAGTGTCTCCAGCGGGGCCTTACGGCGCTGCCCCGCCAGCAGTTGGGCGACGACCTGCGGGTCCAGCACCGTCGCGCCACGGGCGACCCGGTCCAGGGCGTCGAGGAACTCCTCCACTTTGGCGACCCGGTCCTTCAGCAGGTAGCCGACCGCGCCGGAGCCTTCCGCGAGCAACTCGGCGGCGTAGGACTCCTCGACGTACTGGCTCAGCACCAGTACGGGGCTGCCGGGCAGTTGCGCGCGGGCGCTGATCGCCGCACGCAGGCCCTCGTCCGTATGGGTCGGCGGCATGCGTACGTCGACGACCGACACGTCCGGGCGGTGGGTGAGCACCGCTTCGACCAAGGCGGGACCGTCACCGACGGCCGCCACCACCTGGTGTCCGTCGTCGGTGAGCAGGCGGACCAGGCCTTCACGCAGCAGGACCGCGTCATCGGCCAGGACGATCCGCAGCGGCCTGCGAGGGGCGTTGTCCTGTGGTGCTTCGGCAGCTGTCCGGGGATCCGTTCCGGCCGAGTCCGAGGTCAGGGACATGGGAGCTCTCCGGTGATCGTCGTCGGGCCGCCGTCCGGGCTGGCTGTCCGCAGCCGACCGCCGAGCGCGTGGAGTCTGTCGTCCAAGCCCCGCAGGCCGTGTCCTTTGGCGACGGCGGCACCGCCCAGGCCGTCGTCCGTCACCCAGACCCGCAGCACACCCTCGCCGTGACGCATTCCGATGGTGCACCGGTGGGCGTGGCTGTGTTTGGCCACGTTGGTCAGGGCCTCGGAGACCACGAAATACGCGGCCGTCTCGACCGCGGGTTCCGGCCGACGGTCCAGGGGGCCGAGGTCGAGATCGGCGGGTACGACGCAGCGGGCGCCCAGCGCGGAGAGCGCCGCGTGCAGACCTCGGTCGGCGAGGATCGGCGGGGCGATGCCGCGGGACAGGGCCCGTAGCTCCTCCAGCGTCTCCTGAGCCTGGGCGATCGCGTCGGCGAGTGCTTCCCGTGCGGTGTCCGGCCTGGCGTCGAAGTGGTGCTGGGCGCGGCCCAGTTCCATCGACAGGCGGACCAGACGCTGCTGGGGTCCGTCGTGAATGTCGCGTTCGAGTCGGCGCAGGGCTGCCGCCTCGGCCGTCACCGCGGCGAGGGTCTGTGCGCGGGCGGTGTCCCGCTCCTGCTCAAGGCCGCTGATCCTGCGGTGCAGCGCCGACAGGTCGGACAGCAGCGCCTTCCCCAGCCCGGCCTGAGCGGCGAGGCACACGCGCGTCACCAACGGCAGGGTGGCCAGCACGAAGAGGCCGAACGCGACGGCGAAGGTGACCCGCTCGTCCGGCGAAGTCAGCCCCAGACTCAAGGAGATGTGGGATTCCGAACCGCCCAGATAGAGATTCATCGGCCGCAACGACCCAGGCGCCGCGTACGGGTTGCGCACGGGACACGTGACGGCAGCCAGGCCGACGAACCACCACAACGCCGTCACCACCGACGTGACCACGACGACGGGGAGCACCAGCACCGTGTGCACCAGGTCCAGCCACAGCCCCGGGTCGGACGCGGCGGATGCCTCTCCTTGCCGCCGACGCACGCCGTGCACCTCACTGTCGCGGAACCGCACGAAGCCGATCCGCCATCGCTCCAAGTCGGCGGGCCACCGCGCCAGTTCGGCAGCAGCGCCCCTGACCGGCAACCTGCTCGGCAGCAGCAGACCAGCCACGCCGAGACACAAGGCGCTGAGCACCAGCACGAGTCCGAATGCGGCAGTCACCGGCGCGGTCAGCAGATACAACGAGTCCGCAAGCGTTCGGCGCCCCAAGCGCACCGCGAACCGGCCACCCGACCGCCACCGACCCGAGGCCACGCCCACGTTCACGCCCGTGACCACGGAAGACATCGAGTCAGCCATGCGCCCAGCCTAATCATGAGCGAACGGCGGCATCTCATTCGCGCGATGAAGGCGGCATGAGTTGGTCGCTGCGAAACTCCCAACTCCCCTACAGTCATTGCATGTTGAGCCGCGCGCACGCGTGAACCGGCTAAGCTCCAAGCAGCTCCGCACGTCGTCGGCGCCCACGAAACCGGCACCACGAATCCGGGAACCGTCGGATGCCCGAGTGGCATCGGTACAGGGGCGAGTACACGGTGACTGGGCAGTTCCCCTCGCGGCACGGGATACGGCGAGCACCGGACGACCACCGGACAAGGGGCGGGATCGTGGCGTATGCGAGAGGCCTGCACTTATGCGGTGCCTTGGTGATGTGCGGCTTACTGGTGACCGGCTGCACGGACGGCGAAAGCGGCGGCGATAAGAAGGCCGGGGCGGCAGCGAACTCAAAGATAGGCGGGGACGCATCGCCCACCGCCTCGCCGACCTCCGAAACCGATCCCGCAAAGCAGCCGAAGACCGCGAACCAAGCGCGGGCGCTCATCGGGAAGGTGATCGCCGGTCCCGAGTTGTTCGGGCGTCAGGCGGTACGGGCGACACCGTACGAGAGCGACCCCAGTCGCTGGGCGGTGCTCGGTGACGGCTGTGCCTGGCGGCTGGCGGACTTACCCGCGGGCGTACTGGCCACGCTGACCCGGCACTTCGAAGTGCCCGCCGATGGTGCCAAGGGGCCGGTGCGGCTGTCGGCCACGGTCACCGTGCACCGCACGGCGCTTGAGGCGGCCTGGGAGCAGGCCGGAATGCTGGAGGAGTCCCTCGGCTGCACGGAGGAGTTGCTGCGGCCGGGTGAGCGGCTGACGCAACTGAGCTCGACCGCGTTCGCGCGGGGTGAGGGACTCAACGGCTACAGCGACGAGTTCCTTGAGGAGACGGGCCTGTGCGTGAGTGACTCCCGCGGCGGCCCGTACCCGTACCTGTGGGACCAGGCCACGTTGGGCTCCGTGGTGGTCAGCACCTCTGTCTGCGGCGGCCGGGGACGTGCCCCGGACGAACTGTCGGCCCTCGTCCAGAGCGCGCTGCCCAAGATGCTGGTGCGCGCGAAGTCCGAATTGGGGGGCCTCGACGGGGCGGGATCCGCCTCGCCCGAGCCGGATGCCTCGGGCGGCGAGAGCGCGTCGACGCCGAAGACTGCGTCGGCCCCTCAAAGGGGTGCGTGATGGAGCGGCTGCTTCCTTCCGATCCCTCCCACCTCGGCGGTCACCGGCTCCTCGGACGACTCGGCGCGGGCGGCATGGGTGTGGTGTATCTGGCCCGTACCGAGGCCGGGGACCTGGCCGCGGTGAAGGTGATCCAGCCGGAGTACGCCGACCGGGCGGAGTTCCGGGCCCGGTTCCGGCGCGAGGTGGTCTCCGCCCGGCGGGTGGACAGCCCTTGGGTGGTGCCGGTGGTGGGCGCCGACACCGAGGCGGAGGCACCGTGGCTGGCCACGGCCTTCGTGCCCGGTCCGTCGCTGGCCGAGGCGGTGATGGCCTGCGGGCCGCTGCCGACGCGCGCGGTGCGCGTTCTGGGCAAGGTGCTGGCGCGCGCCCTGGCCGCTGTGCACGAGGCCGGTCTGGTGCACCGGGACGTCAAGCCCGGCAACATCCTGCTCGCCTTGGAAGGGCCGCGGCTCATCGACTTCGGCATCGCGCGGCCCACGGCCGGCGAGGAGACGGAACTGACCTCGGACAGCGTGGTGGTGGGCACCCCCGGTTTCCTCTCCCCCGAGCAGGCGCGGGCCCTGGAGGTCGGTCCGCCGAGTGACGTGTTCTCGCTCGGCTGCGTGCTGACGTACGCGGCCACCGGCCGGCTTCCGTTCGGCACCGGCACGCCGGACGCGCTGCTCTACCGGACCGTCCATGACACGCCGGAGCTGGACGGCGTCGACGACGCCGAACTGCGCACGCTGCTTCAGCGGTGCCTGGACAAGGAGCCCACGGCCCGGCCCACCGCGGCCGAGGTCGACACCGAACTCGTGGAGGACGCCCCGGCCGACTCCATCGACTGGCTGCCCGACGCGGTGGTCACCATGGTCGCCGACCGGTCCGCCGAGATGCTGGCCCTGCCGGGCATCGAACCGACCGAGATCTCCGCCGGCACCGAGCCGGACACCGAGGCCCGCCCGCCGGGGCGCCGCCGGGTCCTGGCTCTGGCCGCGGGCGGTGCGGCTCTGCTCGCGGCGGGCGGCGGCGCTGCCCTGTGGGCGGTGCTGGGAGGCGACGACGAGCAGGACCCGGTGGCGCGGTCCACCGGTCCACGCTGGGTGCTGGGCGTCCAGGCGGACTTGACCGGACCGCAGCGGGAGGCCGGGACGGCACAGGAGCGCGCCGCACGGTTGGCGGTGGAGCAGTTCAACTCCCGTAGGACCAAGCCGTTCACGCTCGCCCTGCGGGTGGTGGACGACCGTGGTGAGTCGGCCCGGGCGGAGCAGGTGGCCCGTCAACTGACCAGAGAGAGCGATGCGTTGGCCGTCCTCGGTCCCACGGGCTACACCTCGGCACAGGCCGCGCTGGAGGTCTACGAGGCGGCCGGGATGTCGGTGCTGACCGTGTCCGAACTCTCCTTCAGCGCCGCGACCTCGGCCCTGCTGGCCGAGCCGAAGGCGTACTTCCGTACCGCGCCCATGGCCGGCTTCACCGTCTACAACAGCGTCATCGCCCTGACCTCCCAGGGCTCCCGCCGCCCGGGTCTGCTGATCGACCGTGCGGGGCGGGCCACCGGCATGGAGTCCGCACAGATCGTCCGCGACACGGCCCGCGCCCGCGAAGTCGGCGTGTACACCAGGGTCGTACCCGCCGCCGCGCCGGACCCGTCCGTGGTAATCGCCGACATGCTCGCCCACGGCGTCGACGGCTTCTTCTGCACCGGCACTCCCGAACGCGCCGCCACGGTCGCCCGCGCCCTGGCCGCGCGGGGATTCAAGGGACCGCGGTTCCTGGACGCGCCCACGGCCACCGCCTCCTTCATCACCGCGGCAGGGGACGCGGCCGACGGCTGGCAGACCCTGACCTCGTACATCAGCCCGGACGCCGCGCCCGTACGCGCCTTCGCCACCGCCTACCGGAAGCGGTACGGCAGCGCGCCGGGCATCTGGGCCCCGGAGGCGTACGACACCGCGCGCTTGGTCGCCGACCGGCTCACCGCCCTGGCCGGGCAGGGTGTGCGACGTCCGAGCCGTGCGCAGGTCGCCAAGGCCCTCGCCCAGGCCCGCTTCAAGGGGCTGAGCACGACCTACGCGTTCGACAAGAGCAACGAGCTCACCGTGCAGCCGGTCCACCACTACCGGGTCGAGGGCGGCCGGTTCGCGTACGTCGGCACGCTGCCCACCTCCTGACGGCGGCGGGAGCGGGCGATGCGTGCGTTACGGGCCGAGGACCCCGAGGCGCTCGGCGGGCATCGGCTGCTCGCCCGGCTCGGAGCCGGTGGCATGGGCACGGTCTATCTGGCCCGTGCCACCGACGGGGCGCTGCTCGCCGTGAAGATGATCCGCGCCGAGTACGCCGCGGATCCCGCCTTCCGGGCCCGTTTCCGGCGCGAGGTACGGCTGGCCACCGGGCTCACCGCCCGCTGGGTGGTACCGGTGACGGCCGCCGACACCGAGGCGCGCGAGCCGTGGCTGGCCACCGCCTTCGTGCCCGCCCCGTCACTGGCGGAGGCGGTCGAGGGACACGGCCCGCTGCCCGCGCACACCGTCGTCGTACTCGGCGCGTGTCTGGTGCAGGCGCTGGCCGAGGTGCACGCGGCGGGCCTGGTCCACCGCGACGTCAAACCCGCCAACATCCTGCTCGCCCGCGACGGGCCCCGCCTGATCGACTTCGGCATCGCCCAAGGCGCCGGCACCACCGCACTGACCGCCCCCGAGGCGGTCATCGGCACCCCCGGCTATCTCTCCCCCGAACAGGCCCTGCCCCATGAGGGCGAGGTGGGCCCGCCCAGCGACGTCTTCTCCCTCGGCTGCGTGCTGGCGTACGCGGCCACCGGCCGACGGCCGTTCGGCACCGGCGACGCGGCAGCGGTCCTGTACCGCACCGTCCACGAGAGCCCCGACCTCACCGGCCTCGACCGGCTCCTGCCGCCCCCGGCGTACGAAGCAGTCACCCGGTGCCTGGCCAAAGACCCCCACCACCGACCCACGGCCGCCGAACTCCGTGACATGTTCGAGGCGATGACCGCCCGAGCCGGCCAGGCGCCGGGCGAAGCGCAGCAGCACAGCACGAGTCGGGCCGCCGATCCCCATCGGCAGGCGGACTGGCTGCCGCCCGAGGTGCTGCGCCTGGTGGCCGACCGTTCCGCTCGCGCCCTCAACCCGCCGCCGCGCCCACCGGTCAGGACCGCCCCGCAGCCATCACCCGCGGAGCCGGTACGAAGGCTGCCTCGTCGCCGCGTTCTCGCGATCGGCGGGCTGGCGATCGCCGCCTCGGGCACCGGCGCCGCCGTACTGCTGAACCGACGGAACACCGCGACGGCGGCCGACACTCCACCCAAGGTGACGACGCACACCATCGGCTTCCAAGCCGACCTGACGGGGCTTCAGAAAAACACCGGAACAGCCCAGGAACGCGGGGCCGCACTCGCCGTCGCCACCCACAACACGCGCGCCGACGCTCCCTTCCGTCTCGCCCTGGCCACGTACGACGACCGAGGCGAGAGCGCACGGGCGAAAGACGCGGCGCGCAGCCTGCTCGCCCGCTCCACCGTCCGCGCGATCATCGGCCCCACCACGGCCGCTGCCGCGCGCGCCGCGGGTCCGCTCTACGCGGCCGCGTCGACGCCGTTCGTGCTCGTGTCGGTCGACGCCGACGAGGCCGGGCTGTCCACGGTCTCCCTTCGGCGCACCATGTGCTCGACCAGAGCACCGAGTTCCGAGCGCGCCCTGTCGGTCATCCTCTACCTGACCCGGGTGCATTCCACGCGCCGTACCGCCGTCATCGAGGACCGGGCCGCGGGAGAGACGGCCTGGAACATCAGCCACTACATCAGCGAGAACCCGCCCGGTCAGGGCACGGTCACCATCCACACCGTGGCAGCCGGAACCTCCGACTTCCGCCCGGCCGTCGCCCAGGCCCTTGCCACCGACCCGCAGGCCGTCGTCCACGCCGGCACCTCCCCGAGCCGAGCCGCGGCCTGCGCCCGCGCCCTGGCGGCGGCCGGATTCATCGGTCCCCGCATGGGATTCGAGCCGGTTCTGCGTCCGGCTTTTCTCACCGCGGCGGGCGACGCGGCCGAGGGCTGGATCTGCGAAGCCCCGTACACGGAACCGGAATCGACCGGGACGAAGGCGTCCAAGCAGTTCACCGCCGCCTACCGGAAACGCTACGGCCAGGCACCAGGACGCTGGGCCGCCGAGGCGTACGACGCCGTCGGCCTGATCGCCCGTGCCCTCGACGCGCTCGGGAGCGGCGCGGGAATCGAACCCGGCCAGGTCGCCGAACGGCTCTTCCGCACGTCCTACGACGGCGTGGCCAAGCCGATCCGCTTCACCCAGGACGCCATACACACGCTCAACGCGGAGAACGCGAGCTTCCTCTACCAGGCCAGGGGCGGGGCTTTCCGGTTCCTGGGGCGGTACGACCAGGTGGGGTGAGCGACGGCGGCTCATCTTCGTAGCACCCGCAGCGGCTGTGGGCTGCTCCGGATCGACAACTTGGCGGACCGCTGGGGGACGACCGACATGTACTCCTAGCCTCACCAAAGGATCAGGTTCCACCCGCTCCGATCCCGCTCGCCAGGCGGACCTACCCCTCGTCCGTGGAAGCGGCCGGACGTCCCGCGTACCGGCTACGCATCCCGTCACTCGCCGCAGGCCCCGCCGTGAAGACGTACGCGTCACTGTCGTCGAGGCGAAGACCGGTCCTGGCGTCGACGACCACGGGCTCGACCTCCTGACCGCTGTTCGCGTCGACGAGGATCATGCTCCGCTCCCCCGGCGCCAGGCGGGAGTTGCCCCACGCGGCCAGGGCCACGATCACCGGGCGCAGGGAGCGGCCGAGTTCGGTCAGTACGTACTCGTGGCGCACGGGGTTGGTCTGGTAGGGCCTGCGCTCCAACAGCCCGTCCGCGACCAGGGTCTTGAGCCGGGTGGTGAGCATGCTGGAGGAGATGCCGAGGCTGTCCTGGAACTGGTCGAAGCGGGTGTAGCCGTCGAAGGCGTCGTGCAGGATCAGCAGCGTCCACCACTCGCCGACGTGTTCCACCGTCGTGGACAGCGGGCACTCCCGGTCCTCCAGCCTGATCCGACTTGCCACGGTGGCCATCCCCTCAGTTACTGCTAAAGTCGAAGTTAGTAGCTTCTATTTTAGCAGCAACACGGGAGCGGTGCTTTGCGTGCCCGCGCCCTGGAACGGAGCACAGCGTGAGCACACCCAACGGCGAGTCCCTCGAAGGCCGACGCGCTCTGGTCACCGGCGGCACCAAAGGCACCGGAGCCGCGATCGCCCGACGACTCGCCGACGCCGGCGCCACCGTGCTGGTCACCGCCCGCAGCCGCCCCGACGACGTCGAGGAGAAGACGTTCATCGGCGCCGACCTGTCCAGAGCGGACGGTGCCTCCTACGTCGCCTCCGAGGTGGACGCCCGCTTGGGTGGCGTCGACATCCTGGTCAACACCCTTGGCGGCTCCGCGGCACCGGCAGGAGGGTTCGCCGCGCTCGGCGACGACGACTGGGCAAGGGAGTTGGACACCAACCTGCTGGCCGCCGTCCGCCTGGACCGCACCCTCCTCCCCCACATGATCACCACGGGCAAGGGCGCGGTCGTGCACGTCACCTCCATCCAGCGCCGCCTGCCGCTGTGGAACGGCACCCTGGCCTACGCCGCCGCCAAGGCCGCCCTGACCACCTACAGCAAGGGCCTGGCCAACCAACTCGCCCCGCACGGCGTCCGCGTCAACACCGTCTCGCCCGGCTTCGTCCAGACCTCGGCGGCCGAGCATCTCGTCGCCCGGATCGCCCACGAGGCCGACATCAGCCAGGAAGCGGCGCTGGACCGGCTCATGGACTCCCTGGGCGGCATCCCGCTCGGCCGCCCCAATCGGCCCGAGGAGGTCGCCGAACTCGTCGCCTTCCTCGTCTCCGACCGCGCCTCGGCCATCGTCGGCGCCGAACACGTCATCGACGGCGGAACCACCCCCACCGTCTGAACCCACCACCACCCTCAGGAGCGTCATGTACGACAACCAGCCCCGGACCATCAACCCCGACGACCTGCCCGAGGTGATCACGCGCTACCTCACGGCGCACCGCGCCCATGACACGGCCACCGCGATCACGACGTTCGCCGCCGACGCCACTGTGATCGACGACGGCAAGACCTACCAAGGCGGCGCAGCGATCGAGGGGTGGCTGGACCGAGCCGCCACCGAATTCACGTACACCATCCAGCTCACGGCCGCCGAACAGACCGACGCCGCCCACTACATCGCCACGCACCACCTCGAAGGCAACTTCCCCGGCGGCACCGTCGATCTCCACTACCGGTTCACACTGCGCGGCGACCTCATCGAGCACCTCGTCATCGAACCCTGAGCCGGCCCCTACGCGGCACGACCGACCAAGGTCCCAGCTGCGGCGCTTAGTTCATGTCTTGATTTAAATCGTGAGGTCCACCCTTCGCAAGCCTTCGGGAAGCGCAACCTTTCCCGACCTCACTTCCGCCGGATCCCTTGACACCTTGCTGACATGCCCTCAACACTCCTCGGCGGGAGAGCGCTCTCCCACACCGTTCTCCCACCGTCTCCCGGTGCTCCTCGGACCAGCTCGCCTGACACCACGTCACGGGGACGCCGGGCGACGACCTCTGACACCCCCACCGTTCAGGAGGAGGTCTCCATGTCACGGAGATCGAAAGGCCTGTCAGCCACGCTGATCACCGGCGCGCTCCTGCTGACCTCGCTCGGCATCGGCGGCATAGCCGTCAGTGCCGGGCCACCCGCACCGCACACAGCCGCCGCGCAGTCCTTCGCGGCCACCCACTCCGGCCACGCGATGGCCGCGTCCACGGCCAACTCCCCGGAGGATCCGGACGGCGACGGCTACATCCTCGCCAACCCGCCGGTCACCGGCGTGACGCCGTCCACGCAGGACCCGCCGCACCGCTACTTCCACGAGTTCCAGGCCAACTGCTCGGTCACGCACACCCGGCCGGACGACCCCATCGTCTACCCGCAACAGCCGGGCAAGTCCCACGACCACACGTTCATGGGCAACACGACGACCGACGCCAACAGCACGACCGCCTCGCTGTCGGCCGGCGGCACAACCTGCAAGGCCCCCGGCGACCTGTCCGGCTACTGGATGCCCACGCTCTACAACGGCAACCAGCCAATCCTGCCCGTCGGCCCGCAGGTCATCTACTACAAGACCGGCGTCACCGACTACACCAGCGTCCGGCCCTTCCCCAAGGGCCTGCGCTTCGTCGTCGGCAGCCCCACGCAGAGCGCCGACGAGTTCAGGAACCACCGCGGCTTCGTCGAGGGCTGGGAGTGCGGTGACAGCTTCTTCAACGTCGAGTTCCCCGCGAGCTGCCCGAACCGCGCGGACGTCCAGCTCAACATCCGCTTCCAGGCGCCGAGTTGCTGGGACGGCAAGTACCTCGACACCCCCGACCACAAGAGCCACATGGCCTACCCCGTGGTCAAGCCCGGCACGAACGACAACATGTGCCCGGCCGACCACCCGGTGGCGCTGCCGATGATCGAGTTCAAGATGGCCTTCCCCGTCAACGGCGACATGTCGCAGGTGCGGCTGGCCAGCGGCACGGGTCACAGCTTCCACTACGACTTCTTCAACGCCTGGGACGACCGCACCCTCAAGGCCCTGGTCGACCACTGCGTCGTCGGCGGGCTGCAGTGCAACGCGCGCGGCTACGACGAGACCCATCCGGAGGCGGGCGCCGCCCTCGACGAGAACTACCGACTGCCGTGAGGAGCGCGCGCATGACCCCACGCACCCGCACCCACGGTCGTACCCGAACGCGAACCCGCCGCATCGCGGCACCCGTCACCGCCGGCGTGCTGGCGGCCGGACTCCTCGCCGCGCTGCCCGCCGCCCAGGCTCAGGCCGCGGGAAGTGTCGTCAAGGTGACCGGTGGCCAGGGCGCCTGGCAGCTGACGGTCGACGGACAGCCGTACCAGGTCAAGGGATTGACCTGGGGCCCGAGTGTCGCGGACGCCGAGAGGTACATGCCGGACCTTCAGTCCATGGGCGTCAACACGATCCGCACCTGGGGAACCGACGCGAGCAGCAAGCCGCTGTTCGACTCGGCGGCCGCCCACGGCATCAAGGTCGTCGCGGGCTTCTGGCTCCAGCCGGGCGGCGGTCCCGGCAGCGGCGGCTGCGTCAACTACCTGACGGACACCGCCTACAAGAACCAGATGCTCGACGAGTTCCCCAAGTGGGTGCAGACCTACAAGGACAACCCCGGCGTCCTCATGTGGGACGTCGGCAACGAGTCGGTTCTCGGGCTCCAGAACTGCTACAGCGGCGACGAGTTGGAGCGCCAACGCGACGCCTACACCACCCTCGTCAACGACATCACCAAGAAGATCCACGCCGTCGACTCCAACCACCCGGTCACGTCCACCGATGCCTGGGTCGGCGCCTGGCCCTACTACAAGCGGAACGCACCGGATCTCGACCTCTACGCCGTGAACTCCTACAACGCGGTCTGCGACATCAAGTCCGCCTGGCAGCAAGGGGGTTACACCAAGCCGTACATCGTCACCGAGTCCGGGCCGGCCGGCGAGTGGGAGGTTCCCGACGACGCCAACGGCGTTCCGCTGGAGCCCTCCGACCAGGCCAAGGCCGACGGCTACACCCGGGCCTGGAACTGCGTCACCGGGCACCAGGGGGTCGCGCTCGGCGCCACGATGTTCCACTACGGCACCGAGTACGACTTCGGCGGCATCTGGTTCAACCTGCTGCCCGCCGGCCAGAAGCGGCTGTCGTACTACGCGGTGAAGCGGGCCTACGGCGGCGACACCGGCCACGACAACACCCCGCCCGTGATCTCCGAGTTGGCCGTGGAGGGCGGCGTGGGCCAGGTGCAGGCCGGACGTGACCTGGTGCTGTCCGTGCGGGCCACCGACCCCGACGGCGACGCGATCTCGTACGAGGTCCTCGACAACAGCAACTACATCGACCAGAGCAAGAATCTGGCCTCGCTGCCGTCCACGAACCTGGGCGGCGGCCGGCTGAGGATCACCGCACCGGACCGGCCGGGCGTCTGGAAGGTGTACGTCAAGGCGACGGACGGCCGGGGCAATGTCGGCGTCGAGACGCGGTCGATCCGGGTCGTCCCGCCGACCCCGTCAGGCACCAACGTGGCGCGCGGCAAACCGGCCACCGCCTCGTCGTTCCAGGCGAGTTACGGCGACTGCCCGTGCACCGCGGCCAACGCGGTGGACGGCAACCAGACCTCGCGCTGGGCGAGTGACTGGAGCGACCCCCAGTGGCTCCAGGTCGATCTCGGCACCCGCACCACGTTCCGGCACGTCCAGTTGTCCTGGGAGGCCTCGTACGCGAAGGCGTACACGATCCAGACCTCCGACGACGGCCAGAACTGGCAGACAGTGCGCACCGTTTCGGACGGCAACGGAGGCATCGACGACTTCGACGTCACCGGGACCGGCCGCTACGTCCGCGTCAACGGCACGGCGCGGGGCACGGGTTGGGGGTACTCGCTGTACGAGTTCGGCGTGTACGCCTGACCCAGGGACCTCTCCCGGAGCGTACGGCCCCGCTCCGGGAGAGCGCTCTATTGCCGGATACCGCAGGTCCGTTAGGGTGCCCGCATGAGCAGACAGACCCCGACACTGGAGGACGTCGCCCGCGAGGCAGGCGTCTCCCGGGCGACCGTGTCCCGGGTCGTCAACGGCGTCCGCAACGTCGATCCGGAGATACAGGAAGTCGTCCGCCGAGCCATCGAACGGACGGGGTACGCACCCAACCGCGCCGCCCGTTCCCTGGTGACCCGGCGGGCCGAGACCGTCGCCCTGGTGGTGTCCGGCGCCGGGGACATCACGGACACCGGCCAGAACGCCTTCGCCACACGGGTGTTCGCCGACCCCTTCTTCGGCCGGGTCGTCGGCGGCATCGTCGGCTTCCTGCGCCCCCGCTCGATGCACCCCGTCCTGATGTTCGCCGAGTCGGCCGAGACGCGGGAGGAGGTGCTGACCTATCTGCGCCAGGGCCGTGCCGACGGCGCCCTCGTCGTCTCCACGCACTCCGACGATCCGCTGCCCGCCCTCCTCGCCGACGCCCGCCTGCCCGCCGTGCTCTTCGCCCGCCCCTCCCGTCCGGTCCCGCTCAGCTACGTGGACCTCGCGCACCGGGACGGCGGGCGCCTCGCCGCGGAGCACCTCCTCGCGCGCGGCTGCCGCCGACCCGCAACGATCTGCGGCCCCTTGGACGTGGCGGCCAGCCAGGAGCGACTCGCCGGGTTCCGCGACACGCTCGCCCGCCACGGCCACCCCTACATCCCGGTCGCCGAGGGAGGATTCACCCTTGACAGCGGTCTCACGGCCATGGCGGACCTGCTGGTCAACCACCCCGACACGGACGGCGTGTTCGCCGCCAACGACCTCATGGCACAGGGCGCCTGTCAGGTCGTACGGGAGCGCGGACGCCGGGTGCCCGAGGACGTCGCCGTGGTCGGCTTCGACGACTCCAGCATCGCCGTGACCTGCCGACCCCGGCTCACCACGATCCGCCAGCCGGTCGAGGAGATGGCCACGGAGATGGCCCGCCTCCTCGACGAACACATCCACGGCGTACGCACCGAGGCGACGTCGGTCATCTTCGAACCGGAGCTGGTGGTGCGGGACTCGGCCTAATAGGACTCCGTTAGGTCTTCACGGCGGGCCTGTTCAGGAGCATGTTGGGTGTGTGGATGCACATCAAGTGAACCGTGTCCGGGCGATGTTGGCGCTGTACGTCGCTGATGTGTTTGCCTCGGTGCCGCGCAAGGACCAGCGGGCCAAGGGCGACTGCTACCTGCGGGGACTGATGCTGGACGGCCGCCGCAAGTCCATCCAGGCCATGGCCTCACGGCTGCCGGACGGCGACGAGCAGAACCTTCAGCAGTTCGTGAACCAGTCCACCTGGGACCCGGTGCCCGTGCAGCGGCGGATCTGCGAACGGATGCTGCCGCTCATCGCCCCGACGGCCTGGGTGATCGACGACGTGTCGGTGCCCAAGGACGGAAGGATGTCGGTCGCGGTGGCTCCGCAGTACTGCGGAGCCCTGGGCAAACGCGCCAACTGCCAGGTCGCGGTCAGCGTCCACGCCGCCACCGACACCGCCTCCTGCCCCCTGCAATGGCGGCTGTTCCTGCCCAGGGAGTGGGCGTCGGACACCGGCCGCAGGACCGTCACCCGCGTCCCGCTCGAGGTCACACACCGCGAGAAGTGGCGGCTGGCCCTGGACATGCTCGACACGCTGGCCGGCTGGGGCATGAGGCCACCGGTCGTGGTGGCCGACGCCGCCTACGGCACCAACGCACATCTGCGGGCCGGCCTGGCAGAGCGCGGCATCCACTACGTGCTCGCCGTCCGCACGGACGTGACCGCCTATCCCCTCCAGGAACAGCCCGTCGCCCCGGCCCGCAACGGGCCCATCGGGTGCTGGCCACAGCCTCGCTATCGCCATCCCGCACCCTCGGTGGCGGCCCTGGCCGCCGGTCTGGGGCAGGAGGCGTTCACCACCGTCGCCTGGCGGACCGGCTCGCGAGGAGGGTTACAGTCCCGGTTCGCCGCCCTGCGCATCCGCCCTGCGGGCAAGGCCGTCGCGCGCCCGATCCGAGCCGCAGCCTCGGCCGGGCAGGGCTGGTGGGACGGGGTCCTGCCGGACTGCTGGCTGCTGGTCGAATGGCCCCAAGAGGCCGAGGCCCCCACCGACTACTGGCTGTCGAACCTGCCGGCCGACGTGGAGATCGCCGACCTGGTCCGCCTGGCCAAGGTCCGCTGGCGCATCGAGCACGACTACCGCGAACTCAAGCACGGCCTGGGCCTGGACCACTTCGAAGGTCGCTCCTGGCCCGGATGGCACCACCACGTCACCCTCGTGACCGCCGCCCATGCCTTCCTCACCGAACAGCGCCTGGCCCCAAAAGCACCCGGATCGGCCTCACCCTCTACCAGATCCTCGAAGCGCTCCAGGACATCCTGAGGTGCTGGACCGGCATCTGCACCACCTGCCAACAGCCCCTGCCCAGCAGGCCACACACCACACCGAGATCAAGAACGACCTAACGGAGTCCTATTAGGGCCTGTTGTGAACGTGAGTGTTGAGGTCGAGCAAGTTACGGAGCTGGGTGAGCCGTGGGTTGCGCCCCTGCTGCCCGGAGGGTGGCGGCAGTGTCTGGGTGGGGCCCGTTGTTCGCCCAGTCCACCGGGGACTTGCCGGTGCCGTGGTCTTCGCGGAGGTTGGGATCGGCGCCATGGGCCAACAGCTGCCGGACCGTCTCGGTGTGCCCTCCGAGCCGGGGCCGCTGCTTTCGGTGTCCGGGCTGGCGCCGGCTTCCATGAGCAGGCGAGCTACTTCGGCCTCGCCCTGCACAGAAGCCAGGTACAGCGGAGTGGTGCCGTCGCTGTTCCTCTTGTCGGGACTTGCTCCACCGCGCAACAGGGCCTTCGTGCTTCTGCCGTCTCCCGTCAGGACTGCCTCGAAGAGGCGGCGGGAGAGCTTCTTCTGTTGGCGCTGCTTCATAGCCCGTGAGGCTAGCGATCATGAGTGCGCCGAAGCCACTCATATCCACTCGTTGATCACGGCGACCAGCACCGTGGCTTCGTAGCGGACGGCGAGTTTGTCGTACCTCGTCACCACGACGCAAATGCTTCGACGGCATCGCTTGGCGAGCCTTAACGTGCCCTCGTGGGGATCAGCGTTCAGGTACGGACATTCAGGGGCGCAGTCGAGGCCACATGCGTGCATCCCGCCATCGCCGCCCTGTGCGGACGAGCGGCAAGCCAGAATCTGCCCTTGCTCGGATGCGTCGACCTCTATGACGACACCGTGTTCAACCGGTCGCAGCTCAAAGTCCTCGTCCCGGAACTCCGAGCCTTGGCGGACGGATCAACCGCCGAGGAAGCGGAAGCAGCGCACGAAATCCTGGCCCTGACCGCCCAAGTCGAGCGCAAGGCCCACCGGTACCTCATCTTCAACGGCGACTGACACCTTCACTTTCACAACAGGCCCTGGCGCACCTCGCGGTCAAGACGCGCTGTGGTGAGCGCCGGAGTGACGCCGGTCGCCAAACGGAGAGTTCTCCGCTATCGTGACACCAAACGGAGACCCCTCCGTATCCATGACCGTCCGAGAGGTTCCTCGCTGTGCACATCGCTCTCTTCGGTGCGACCGGACTGGTCGGGCAGGGAGTCCTCACCGCCTGCCTCGCCGATCCCGAGGTCACCAAGGTGACCGCCGTGACCCGTCGCGCCACGGGCAGGGCCCATCCGAAGCTGGTCGAGGTACCGCACTCGGATTTCACGGACTACAGCGACCTTCGGGACACCTTCGCCACCGTGGACGCTCTCTTCTACTGCCTCGGCCGCACCTCCGTCGGGGTCAGCGAGGCGGAGTACCGCGTGGTGACCCGCGACTACGCCCTGGCGGCGGGCCGGGCGCTGGCACAGGTGCGCCCGGAGGCGGCGTACATCTATGTCTCCGCGCGCAACGCGGACAGCGACAGCACCACCATGTGGATTCGGGCGAAGGGCCGCGCCGAGGACGAACTGCGACGACTGGACCTCCGGGTGTCCGCGGTCCGCCCCGGCTGGATCCAGCCGCGCAACGGCGCCAGGCCGAGCGTCCGCGCACAACGGATCATCTACGGGGCGGCCGGCCCCCTGTTCCCCTTGCTGAAGCGGCGCTTCCCGGGCGCCGTCACGAGCACGGACGCCATCGCCGCGGCGATGCTCGCCCTGGCCCGCGCTAAGGGCGCACTGCCGGAGTTCGTCGACACCGCCGGGATCAACGCACTGGCCGACGCCTCCGTGCCCGCCTGAACTCACCGACAGGACAGTGTCCTTGCTGGATTACGTTCATTAAGTTCGCGGATTCAACGAGGTGTTTCCCCTGACACCGTTCCGGTTGCCCGCACCCATCGCTGATCTGCGCTTTTCGACCGCGCGAACGGTCGGCAGAGGTGACCGCCGAAAGTGATCGCCTACAAGAAGCGAAGGCATCCCGCCGGAAAAGTGCGGCCGGACCGTATTACGAGACCATGAAGTGGCGCTAACGTCCCGGCCGACGGCCCTCGTGAGGGCCGCCGTCAACACGATCGACCCTGTGCTTCATGCGCTCCACCCCCACCCGCATCGCGCCGCCGGGCCCGCACCTGGGCCCGGCGCTCCCGGTCCCGATCGGAGAGCACATGTCTCGCCATGCCCGCATGTTCGCCTGCACCGCGGCCGCCGTCTTCCTGAGCGTGGCCGCCCTCGCCCCGACCGCCTCGGCCGCCCCCGCCCAGCCGGCCGCGGCGGCGGGCTGCACCGGCCCCAACTCCCAGATCCCGCCCGGCACGACCACCAGCCGGACGCTCACCGTCGGCGGCCTCCAACGGACCTACCGGGTCCACATCCCAGCCACGTACACCGGGACCAACCCCCGGTCGCTCATCCTCTCCTTCCACGGTCACGGCCGTACCGCCGCCTTCCAGGAGAGCCTGACCCAGCTCTCCACGGTCAACGCACTCGTCGTCTACCCGCAGGGGGTGACCGGCACCGACGGCGAGAGCGCGTGGCAGGGCGCTCCCTACTCCGCTCCGGGCGTGGACGACATCGCGTTCACCCGGGCACTGATCAGCCGGCTGCAGACCGATCTGTGTGTCGACCCCCGCAAGATCTTCGCCTCGGGGAAGTCCAACGGCGGTGGGTTCGCGGCTCTCGTCGGCTGCCGTCTCGCAGATCGTGTCGCCGCGGTGGCCGCGGTCGCGGGCGCCTTCTATCCGCAGGGCGGTACCTGTCAGCCGCAACGACCCGTCCCGGTCCTCGACTTCCACGGACAGGCCGACGGCACCATCCCTTACAACGGAGACGCCTCGAAGGGCCTGCCGTCCCTTCCCTCATGGCTGACGGCCTGGGCCCAGCGGGACGGCTGCGCCGCCACTCCGCAAAGCTCCCGGGTGTCGTCCAACGTCGTCCATCAGGTGTGGCCGTCCTGCGCCGGTGGAAGCACGGTGGAGCACTACCGCATCGAGGACGGCGGTCACGTGTGGCCCGCGACGGTTCCGAATGGCGACACGGCCACCCCGACCACCATCGACGCGACGCCCCTCATCTGGGACTTCTTCCTCGCCCACCTCATGCCGACCGCGTAGGAACCCCACGGTGGGTCACGACTCCGGCGCGCCCGTCTTCAACTCCTGAAGCCACCTTGCGAGTTCAGCGACGAACATCCACAACCGCCCACGCGACGACGGAGGTTCCTTCTTGCCGCCGTAGTCGCAGAACCACAGCTCAATGGTGTCGAGGCCGTGTCCGTCCGCTCATCGAAGGGCTGTCCACGGCTCAACAAGCCTTGGTTCGGACCTTTTTCGAGGCTCCATCTAGCGTCGCCAGATCGCCCATTCTGAGTCGATCACGTTGAAGCCATTGACGCATGCAGGGTCCCGCCGGACACTCCTGCATGCGACACACCCTGAGAGCGCTCTCAGCCTTCAATGCCCAGTGCCTAGTTCTCAGTTGTCAGTGCTCAGTTCTCAGGGCAGCTGGTCCCCGCGTTCCACGGAACTCGACAGGGAGAACCAATGCGATGAGTACCACCTCACCGCCCGCCAGTACGCCGGCAGGCAACCAGAGAACCATCCTCTTCGCTCTAGGCAGCGCGCTGCTGCTGGTCATCGGCGCGCTCGTAGGCCTGGTCGGAACGAGCGGCAGCGCCTCCGCGGCCGTACCGGCTCCGCCGGCAGGCTGGACCACCCTCTTCTCGGACGACTTCACCGGAGCGTCCGGCAGCGCCCTGAACCGGTCCAACTGGCTGTACGACCTGGGCACCGGATACGCCGGCGGAGCTCCCAACTGGGGGACGGGCGAGATCGAAACGGCCACCGACTCCACCAACAACGTGTACCAGGACGGGCAGGGACACCTGGTCATCCGCGCGATCCGGGACGGGTCCGGCCACTGGACCTCCGGCCGCATCGAGACCCAACGCACCGACTTCGCCGCCCCAGCCGGCGGACAACTCCAGATGAGCGCGTCCATCCTCCAGCCCAACCCGCAGAACGGACTGGGCTATTGGCCCGCGTTCTGGGCGATGGGCGGTGCCGCCCGTCCGGTCGGCGCGACCAACTGGCCCAGCATCGGCGAGTTCGACATCATGGAGGACGTCAACGCCCTGAGCAAGCACTCCACCACCTTCCACTGCGGAGTGTGGGCGGGCGAGTGCCACGACCCCGACGGCATCACCAGCGATCTTCAGCCGTGCGCGGGCTGCCAGACCAGCTACCACACCTACTCCGCGATCATCGACCGCACCAACACCTCCGCGGAGCAGCTCCGCTTCTACCTCGACGGCAATCTGACCTTCACCGTCAATGAGAACCAGGTCTCCGTCCCCACCTGGCAGGCCGCGATCGACCACGGCTTCATGGCCATCTTCGACCTCGCGATCGCCGGTTCCTACCCCGACAAGGTCTGCGGCTGCAGCTCGGCCGCCCAGGCGGGCAGCATCACCTCCGGTGCCGCCATGAGCGTCGACTGGTTCGCGGTCTACCAGCAGAATCCGGGCGGGACCACGACCGGCGGAACGACGACCGGCGGTACCACCGGCAGCACGACGACCGGCGGCACCACGACAGGCGGAACCACCGGCGGGAGCACCCAGACGCCGGACTACACCGCAGGCGTGACGCGCCTGAGCGCCAGTCAGGCCCAGATCACGTTCCACCCGACAACGCCCGCGGCCTACGTCGACGTGCACTACCTCGTCAACGGCGCAGGCCAGCAGAACTTCCGCATGACCAACAACGGCGGCACCTGGACCCAGAACGTCGCCATCTCCACCGGCTCCACCCTGACGTACTGGTTCACCTACGAGAAGAACGGCCCTCAGTACGACAGTCCGCATTACACGTACGTCCAGTGAGACCTCCCGGGCCGGCCCCCCATACCGGCCCGGGAACCTGAATCCTCATCAGTCCCTCCCCGGGCACCCCCTGAATACCAGATCCCGCAGAGAGTGTTGACCGAGCCAGACATCCGATGTTCACTGCAAGTGACGCGGACATGTCGATTTCGGATCACCCCTGCCAGGCGCAGCTTCTGTGGCATCCAGGTCTGCGGCTCACCGGCCTGTTCCGCTGCAAGTCATCGGATCATTCAGGACCCATGACCACCAGGGAGGGCACTCGATGAGACAACGAAGACTCGTCCGAGCCTTACTCGCAGCCGTCTGCATCATGAGCGGGACGGCCGTCGGCCTCTCCACCCCCGCCGTGGCGGCACCGACGGACGCCGCGTTCAACTCCGCCACTGGAGAACTGGATGTGGACCGCGCCGCTTACATGTCCAAGCACGACCTGGTCTACAACCGGCCCACCACCAACCCGCTGCACGGGCTGACCGTGGGCAACGGCCGTATGGGGGCCATGGCGTGGCAGAACAACGGGCTGTCCATGCAGGTCTCCGGAGTGGACACCTCTCAACAGACCGCGTTCGGCGCGGGGTTGCTCAACCTCTCCACCTCCCCCGCCCTGGAGAGCGGCTACAGCACCTACCAGCAACGCCTGTCGCTGTACGACGGCACGTTGACCACCAAGTACGACAGCAACCGCACGGTGACCGTGATGGGCGCGCCGAACTCCGAGGTCATGGGCGTCCACGTCGAGGACTCACGCTCGGGGGTCTCCGCGGTCACCCTCGACCTGAACCTGTGGGACACCTCCCAGTTGAGCAACAGCGGTGACGTCCCCGACCTCAACACCTGGAAAACGGTGGCGACTTACGCCGACTCCACGGGAGCCGGACTGAGTCGCGGACAGACCGACGCGCAGAACTTCGGCTACACCCTGGCCGCGACGGTGGAAGGCACGCCCTACACCGCACGGGTCGTCGACGGCCGCACGGTCCGGCTGACGATCACCCCCTCCAGCAGCTACACCATCTGGTTCACCGCGAGCAGCCGGCTCAACGCGCCCTCCCACGACTCGGTGGCGCAGGCCAAACGCGCGCTGGCATCGGCCAAGAGCCGCGGCTACAGCGCGACGCTGGGCGATTTCCGCTCCTGGTGGCACGACTTCTGGGGCAAGTCGTTCGTGCAGTACTCGGGGTTGTCAGGCGACGCGGACTACCTGGAGAACGTCTACTACCTGAGCACCTACATGATCGCCGCCGGCGGGTACGGGACGAACCCCTTCCACTTCATCAACGGCGTCTTCCGCGCGACCGGTGACCAGACCAAGTGGAGCAACGCCTACTGGTACTGGAACCAGCGCGATGTGTACAACTCCTTCCTCGCCTCGAACCACGTCGACCTGCTGGCCGGCTTCAACCGGCTCTACAGCCGCAACTCGGCGGCGCTCAAGGCGTACACACGAACCCGCTACGACGTCGACGGACTCTGGGTGCCGGAGACCATGGGCTGGGACGGCAACGCCCGCGGCACCGTCAACAGCGACTACACCAAGAACATCTGGTCGACGGGCACCGAGGCCGCGTACAACATGTATCTCCAGTACGCGTACACCAATGACTCCGCCTACCTGCGGGACACCGTCTACCCCTTCATGCGGGACGTGGTGAAGTTCTACGCGGCGAAGCTCTCCGTCGATTCGGCGGGCAAGTACTACGTGGCGACGTCGAACGCCCACGAGACGTACTGGAACGTACCGAACGCGATCACCGACCTCGCGGCGGTGCGCACGCTGTTCCCCCTCGCCATCCGAACGTCCCAATCCCTGGGCTTGGACGCCGACTTGCGCCCCCAGTGGCAGCGGATCGTGGACAACCTGATCACCTATCCGTCCACCGCGGACGTCTACCTCCCGCACACCCCACCCCTCGCGCAGACCCGCAACGGCGAGAACGTCGCCAGCGAGATCATCTGGCCCTACGACCGGACGGGCATCGGCTTCCCGGACCAGCAGAAGGCCGTGAACACCTTCAACGCACGCCCCTTCCCGTACGACAACGTGTGGGCCAACGACGCAGTGCAGGCTGCCCGGTTGGGGCTCGGTGACCAGGCCTACCAGGGCATGAAGACGATGCTCCGCAAGTACCAGACCTATCCCAACGGCATGACCGACAACACCAACGGCGTCTTCGAGTACCTCGGCGTGCATCTCACAGCCCTCAACGAGTCGCTCCTGCAGTCCTACAACGACAAGATCCGGGTCTTCCCCGCGCCGCCGAGCGACTCCTCGTTCGCAGGACGGTTCACCCTGCTGGCCAAGGGCGGGTTCACGGTCAGTTCGGAGCGTGAAGCAGGCGAGGTGAAGTACATCGGGATCAAGAGCCGGTACGGCAACTCGACGCGGGTCGTGAACCCTTGGGGCACCCAGCAGCTCAGGGTCCGCCGGGTCTCCGACGGCGCGATCGTACTCACCACCAGCGCGGCCGAGTTCGACCTCGCGACGACTTCCGGCGCGGTGTACGTGGTAGAGCGCACCGCAAAGCCACTGCCCTCCTACACCCCCGTACGGCTCACCGGATCCGCGAACCAGGGCGAGAAGTCGCTGAGCGGCACCAGCTCCACGCTGGGCATGTCCCAGTCCCCCAACCCCATGGTGAACAACACCCAGTTGACCTACGACAGCAACTGGCACGCCACGAGCGGGCGCGGCTACGGCGACTACAACGACGACACCCACCACAGCACGACGGTGAACGCCGTGGCTCAGTACACGTTCACCGGGACGGGAGTCGCCTACCTCTCCGAACGCAACGGGGACATGGGACCCGTCGACGTGTATCTGGACGGCGTCCTTCAGGCGACGGTGGATCTACGGGTGACCGGCGCGCGCCAAGTGCAGCAGACCGTCTGGCAACGCACCGGGCTGACACGGGGCACGCACACCATCCGTATCGTCAACCGAAGTACCTCGGTGGGGATGGTGGACGCCCTGCGCATCACACCGTAGGGCTGCCGCAGGACACATCAGACCACCTCGACACGTGGGCCCGCCGCCGTGCGGGCCCACGCTGTGCGCCACACTCACCCCCATGACCACCAACCTCCGTGTCGGCCTCCTCGGAGCAGCGGCCGTTGCACCGAGTGCGCTGATCAAGCCCGCGAGCCGGAATCCCCGAGTCACGGTGACCGCAGTCGCGGCCCGGAACCGGCAGCGCGCCGAGGCCTTCGCCCGGAAGCACGGCGTTCCCGTAGTGCACCCCAACTACGAAGCGCTGCTTGCCGATCCGCAGATCGACGCCGTGTACGTGCCGTTGCCGAACGGCTTGCACGCGGAGTGGACTCTCAAGGCCATCGACGCGGGCAAACACGTCCTGTGCGAGAAGCCGTTCACCGCCAACCGCACCGAGGCCGAACGGGTCGCCGAGGCCGCTGACGCCGCCCACGCGCGCACGGGCCTGGTGGTCATGGAAGCCTTCCACTACCGTCACCACGCCCTGGCCGCGCGCATGCAGGAGATCGTGCGGAGCGGGGAGTTGGGCGAACTGCGCCACGTCGAAGCGCAGGTGTGTTTCCCGCTCCCCCGCTTCAGCGACATCCGCTACGACTACGGCCTGGCAGGCGGCGCCACCATGGACGCGGGGTGCTACAGCGTGCACGTGGCGCGGCTCCTCGGTGGTGAGACCCCGGCGGTGACCGCCGCCCGCATGCTGACGCTGCGCAAGGACCATCGGGTCGACCGCGCCATGGAGGCCGATCTCGCCTTTCCCGGTGGAGCGACCGGACATCTGCGCGCATCCATGTGGTCGCGGCGAATGCTGTCGATCCGGGCACGGGCGATCGGTTCGAAGGGCGAGCTGACGGTCACCAACTTCCTGATGCCGCAGCTCTGCCACCGGTTGACGATCCGCGGTCCGCGCGACACCGGCCGGCGCACGCTTCGACACGAGCGAGTGGCCCGCCAACCGTCCAGCTACGCCTGCCAGTTGTCCGCATTCACTGCAGCGGTCCTCGACGGTGGCCCGGTGCTCACTTCGGCCAGGGACGCCGTCGTGACCATGAGCATCATCGACGACATCTACCGCGCGGCCGGTCTGCCACCACGCGGCGAGTCCGGCCCATCCTGAGCCGTATGACCTCTACGCCTTCGGATTGGGCGTGAGCGGCTGTCAGCCACCGTGACGTTTAACGCTTGACGAGGTTGGTATAGACCTTTACGTTACGGGCGTCAAGTTCCGCTTGCGCGCTGCCAGTTGAGGTCTCCGCCGGCATGCGCGCAGTCCGGCACGAAAGGCAGCTACCCCACCTATGGCCGCTCGTCGTACCTCTCCGCTCCTCGTCCTGCGAAGCCTCTCCCTCGGTGCACTGCTCGCCCTGTTCGCCACCGCACTGGCCACCGCGCCAGCAGCGGCGGCGACAGGACAGATCACCGGTCTCGCCAACAAGTGCCTCGATGTCGCCGGCGCGAGTTCCGCCGACGGCACCGCGGTCCAGCTCTACGACTGCAACGGAACCGGCGCCCAGCAGTGGGACGTCAACGCGGACGGAACAATTCGCGCTCTGGGCAAGTGCCTTGACGTCACCGGCAACTCGACCGCCGACGGCGCCAAACTCCAGTTGTGGACCTGCACGGGCGGGTCGAACCAGCGGTGGACCGTGACGGCGGCCCGCGACATCGTCAATCCGGCGGCGAACAAGTGCCTTGACGTCAGCGACAATTCGTCGGCCAACGGCGCCAGGGCCCAGATCTGGACGTGCACGGGCGCGGCGAACCAGAAGTGGAACGCCCCCGCCTCCTCGGGCGGCCAGGAGCAGTGCTGGGCCACGCACTACGGCCCTCAGCCCGCGGGTGCCCTGACGGCCAGCGGTGAGGTCTTCGACAACAATGCCGACACGGCGGCCACCTCGCTCTCACGGCAGCCCCAACTGCCGTTCGGCACACGCGTCCTGGTCACCAATGTCGCCAACGGCCGCTCCCTGACCGTACGGATCAACGACCGCGGCACGTTCGCCCAGACTCCGCAGGAACCCAAGTGCCTCGACCTGACCGACGGCGCGTTCGGCCGTCTGGGCGGTGTCCTCAATCCCGATGCCGGCCACATCGTCGTCACGCAGACCGTCCTGAACTGACGCCCCAGTCAGCCCTCTTCAGGACCCAAGACCCCGCTTGTCCCCTCACCCCCAGGAGCTCATTCTCGTGACCACTCCCCACCTCGCGAACGTCCGCCACGGACACAGATCTCTGGTCTGGCTCGCGCTCACCTTCGTGCTGACCGCCGCGATGACAACGTTGTTCAGCGTCATGCCCGCCCATGCCGCGGACGGTCGGATCACCGGCCTGGCCGGCAAGTGCGTCGACGTGGCAGGCGCCAACACCGCCAACGGAACCGCCGTCCAGCTCTACGACTGCAACGGCACCGCCGCCCAGACCTGGTCCAACCCCGGCGACGGCACCCTGCG
>NZ_JBSFLV010000072.1:0-47948 GCF_053599215.1 Streptomyces sp. NPDC001002
GCTCGCGGCGGGCGCGATCTCCGTGACAGGTCAGGTCGACCCGGACAACCTGTTCAGTTCCGAGCGCTCCACCGTGCACCAGATGGTGCCCGTCTCGCCGAGTACCTGAGACTCAAGACCCTGCTGGAGACAGGCCAGTTGGGCAGACCTCTCATGCTCCACAACCGGCACCGCAACGTCGCCTCCGCACCCGACTGGCGCAGCGAGATGCTGATCAACGACTCCGTCGTGCACGAGATGGACGTGACCCGCTGGCTCCTCGACCAGGAGATCACGGCGGTCACGGTGCTGCGCCCGAGACCGTCCGCGAACGCCCCGGACGCCTTGCAGGACCCGCAGTTCGTCGTCTTCGAGACGGACGGCGGTGCCGTCGTCGACGTCGAGATCTTCGTCAACTGCGGCTTCGGCTACCAGGTCCAGGCCGAGGTGGTCTGCGAACGCGGCACCGCCCGCATCGGCGACGGCCACGCCATGGTCACCAACATGGCAGGACGCTGGGGCGGCACCATCGCCCAGGACTTCGTCGAACGCTTCGCCGACGCCTACGACCGCGAACTCCAGACCTGGGTCGACGCCACCCGCGCCGGCGAGGTCGTCGGCCCGAGCGTCTGGGACGGGTACGCGGTGGCGGCCGTGTGCGAGGCGGGAGTGCGGTCGCTGGAGGACGGCGGCCGGGTGGAGGTGGAGCTCGTGGAGCGGCCGAAGCTGTACGGCTGACGGCCTCCCTCGTCGACCATGGCGTCGTCGAGCACGGGAGGGGCGCAACCTCCAAGTGCCCCCGGTCGTCATCTGATTGACGGCTAGGGGGCTGCGGATGGGTGTCCTGCGGATGATGCTGCCGGTGCCGCGCGCGGTGGCCCGGGTGGCGCCGGGAGCGGGCCGGCCGCTGCTCGGCGCGGCGCTGCTGCGCTGTCTCACGCCGGACTGGGTGCTGCTGCGACCGCCGCCGACCGCACGCCGGTTGGCGTGGGCGCGGGAGGCGGTCGCCGTGTACCGGTCCATCACCGACGGCAGCCGCCAGGACGAACTGGCCCGCGCCCTGGTACTGCACGGCCAGGCCCTGTTGCTGATGGACCGGTGCGAGGAGGCGGTCGCCGCGCTGGACGCCTCCTCGGCCGTGCCCGGTGCGCGGCCGTCGCCGACCCAAACCGCGTCGGCGGTCCACCTGCGGGCACAGGCGCTGCTGGGCCTCGGCCGCTACGAGGAGGCCCTGGAGAGCGCCCACCGGTGCGAGGAGCTGTACCGCGCCCGCGCCGACCGACCCGCCCGCCGGGACCGCGCGTTGGGCGACCTACCGGGGGCGCTGCGCACAAGAGCCCTGCTGCTGGGCACGCTCGGCCGGACCCGGGAGTCCGTGGCGGTGTACGAGGAGTGCGCCGGCCTCCTGCGGGCCATGACGGTACGGGAGTCGTCGCGCGCCTCGCTGGTCACACCACGCGTGTTCGTGGAACTGGTCGGCGGACTGAGGGCACTTGAACGGTACGAGGAGGCCGTGACGGTCGGCGTCGAGGCACGGGAAGCCGTGCACGGCACGGTGGCGTGGGCCCTGCCGCAGTACATCCTGCCCCTGCGGGTAAGGCTCTTGGCGGATCTGGCCCACTGCGAGAGCGCCTTGGGCCGGTCGGCGGTGGCGCGGGACCGGGCCGAGGAGGCGGTCACGGAGGCGCGTGACTGGACCGCGTCGACCCCGGACCAGGGAACACCCTGGCTGGCCGCCGCGCTGTACGAGCTGGCCATCGTTCTCCGTGAACTCGAGTCGCGCCACGAGGAGTTGAAGACCCTCGAAGAGCTGACGGACCTGTACGACCGGCTCGCGACCGGCAACCCCGAGTTCTACGCGCCGCGCCTCGCGGACGCCCTGGACGACCTGGCCCGTTGCCACAAGCGGGCCGGCCGCCGCCGGGAAGCGGTCGCGGCCACCGAACGCGGCGTGGCCGCCTGCCGCCGCACGCCCGGTCACGAGGACGTACTGGCCCGCCTGCTGGCCAACCTGAGTATCCGTCAGCAGGACGCGGGCGACCGGGAGTCGGCCCTGGCGAGCGCCCGCGAGGCGGTCACCCTCACCCGCCGCCTGGCGGAGTCGGACTGGTCGACGTACACCCCGGTGACCGCCCGCCGCCTGACCGTCCTGGCGCGCGCTCTGTACCGCACCGGCGACTACGCGGCCGCCGCGGGCTGTTACGAGGAGGCCGAGAGCCTGCTGCGGGAGCAGCCCGGCACGCCGGACGACCTCGCGGGGACCCTCGCGGATCTCGCCGAGGCCCTCGCCAGGTCGACCAGGGCCCAGCTGTCCGCCGGCCGCACCGCGGAAGCGGTCGTGTCCCTGCGTTCCCTGCTCGCGCTCACCCGCCGCGCCGACGGCACGGACGTCCACGCGACCTGCGTGACGGCGTTCGCGGACGCCCACGCCCGGCACGGGGACGCCGTCCGGCAGGCGTGGGAAACGGCGACGGGTGAGCCGTATCCGACCTTCGTCTACCGGTTCACGACGGACCTCGGCCGCGGCTCGAAGCCCGCTGCCCGATAGCTCTCGTCGATCAGCGTCATCGTCGCCAACGCGTCGTCCGAGTCGAGCGGCAGTGGTTCGCCGCCGCGCACCCGCGCCGCGAATGCCTCCAGTTGGTACGTGTACGAGGACCGGGTGCCGAGCTGTTCCGTGCGCTCGCCCTTCGCCGTGCGGACCACGACCCGGTCGTCGAGCTGGGGGAGGACGAAGTTCGGGGCGCTCACCTCGCCTTCGGTGCCGACGATCCGAAGGCTCATCTCCAGCTCGCCGTACGCCATGTGGCAGCGGGCGGTGCCGGTGGCGCCGTCGGGGTACTCCAGTTCGGTGTCCAGCCACTCGTCGACCCCGGGTGCGCCCGCCCGTTCGCCGCCCTGTGCGGAGACGAGCCGTGGGGCACCGCCCGCCCAGGGGGCGAGTCGGCGCAGCGCGTGCAGGCTGTAGCAGCCCAGGTCCATCGTGGCGCCGCCGGCGAGGGGGAGGGACCAGCGCGGGTCGGTGTCGGCCGGTGCGGGGATCGCGACCATGGCCTCGACCCGGCGCAGCGTCCCGATCTCGCCGCTCGCCAGGATCTCGTGCAGGCGCCGGGTGACCGGGTGGAAGATGTAGTGGAAGGCCTCCATGAAGACCGTCCCGGCCTTCGCCGCCGCCTCCCGGACCTCGGCCGCCTCCTCGGCGTTGCTCGCCGACGGCTTCTCCGACAGGACGTGCTTGCCGGCCGCGAGGGCGGCGAGGTTCCACGGGCCGTGCAGCCCGTTGGCGAGCGGGTTGTAGACGACTTCCACCTCGGGGTCGGCCAGCAGGTCGGTGTAGGAGTCCGCGACCCGCTCCACGCCGTGCTCGGCCGCGAAGGCCTCGGCGCGGGACCGGTCACGTGCCGCCACCGCGACGAGCCGGTGGCCGGTGGCCCGGGCCGGGACGACGAGCGCGTTCTCGGTGATGCGCGCGGCGCCCAGGACGCCGATGCGCAGGGGTTCTCGGACCGGTTCGCTCATGGCTGCGGCTCCTGTTCGACAGGTTCGACAAGGGTGTTCCGGGCGCCGGAGGCCGGTCCCGCGCCCGGAACGTGAGGGGGACCGCGGATCAGGCGCCGCGGACCTCGGCGATCGTCACCGGGCGGTGCTCCTGGAGTGAGAGCGTGCAGGCGTCGGCGATCCAGCCGGCCTCCAGGGCGTCCGCCACCGTGCAGGGGGAGGGCCGGGTGCCCGCCACGACCTCGGTGAACGCGGTGAGTTCGGCGCGGTAGGCCGCGGTGAAGCGGTCCATGAAGAAGTCGTAAGGGACACCCGCGGGGAAGGTCACGCCGGGCTCGACCGAGCGCAGCGGGAGGCGGTCCTCCAGGCCCACGGCGATGGTGTCGTCGAAGCCGTGGATCTCCATGCGGACGTCGTAACCCCGGCCGTTGTGGCGGGAGTTGGAGACCACCGCGATGGTGCCGTCGTCCAGGGTGAGGATCGCGCCGGTGGTGTCGGCGTCGCCCGCCTCCTTGATGTAGTCGGCACCGCGGTTGCCGCCGACCGCGTACACCTCGGTCACCTCGCGGCCGGTCACCCAGCGGATGATGTCGAAGTCGTGCACCGAGCAGTCCCGGAAGATGCCGCCGGAGGCGGCGATGTACGCGGCCGGGGGCGGCGCCGGGTCCAGCGTGGTCGAGCGGACGGTGTGCAGCTTGCCCAGCTCGCCCGACTGGACGGCGGCCCGGGCGGTGACGAATCCGGTGTCGAAGCGGCGGTTGTAGCCGATCTGGATCGGCACGTCGCTGCCCTCGACGGCCTTGAGCACCTGGACGCCCTCGGCCATGGTCTTGGCGACCGGCTTCTCGCAGAAGACCGGGATGCCGGCCTCGACGGCGGCCAGGATCAGGCTGGGGTGGGCGTCGGTCGCGGCGGCGATCACCACACCGTCCACCCCGGCGGCCAGCACGGCCTCGGGGGAGTCGGCGACCTCGGCGCCGAAGCGCTCGGCGGCGGCCTTGGCCGCCTCCGCGAACGGGTCGGCCAGGACGAGCGACTCGACCGCGTCGAGTCCGGAGAGGGTCTCGGCGTGGAAGGCGCCGATGCGGCCGAGGCCGAGGATTCCGATACGCATGAGGGTGCTGCTCCTTGGAAGTGCGGGTTTCTTGCGGGGAGGTCTCAGTCGAGGGCGCCGAGGACGTTCTGGTCCCAGTCGAGCACCGAACCGGTCACCACGCCCGACCGGTCGGACAGCAGGAAGACCACGAAGTCGGCGATCTCGTCCGGCTGGCCGAGCTTGCCCATCGGCAGCTTGGCCGCGGCCTCCTCGCGCCAGCCGTCGTCGGCGCCGTGGAAGGCCTTCTGCGTGGCGTCCTCGCCCTCGGTCGCCGTCCAGCCGATGTTCAGGTCGTTGATCCGGATCCGGTCCCAGCGGTGGGCGTGCGCGGCGTTACGGGTCAGGCCCGCCAGACCGGCCTTGGCCGCCGAGTACGCGGCCAGGTTGGGCGGGCCGCCGTGGGCGCAGTTGGAGCCGATGTTGACGATCGTGCCGGGCGCCTTGCGGCCCAGCATGTCCGCGACCGCGGCCTGCATGGCGAAGAACGGCGCCTTGAGGTTGATCGCGATGTGCTTGTCGAACAGCTCCGGCGTGGTCTCCAGGAGCGAGCCCCGCGAGGTGAGCCCGGCCGAGTTGACCAGGCAGTCGACGCGACCGTACGCGGCGACGACATCGCCCACGGCGGTCTTCGCCTGTTCGGCGTCGGCGAGGTCGGCGCGGATGAACATCGCCTTGCCGCCGGCGGCCGTCAGCTCGGCCACCAGTTCCTCGCCCGGTGCCGGGCGCCGCCCGGTCACGGCCACGACCGCGCCCTCGCGGACCGCGGCCCGGGCGATCGCGGCGCCCACGCCCTGGCTGCCGCCGTTGACCAGGACGACCTTGTCGTCTAGAAGGCCCATGATTCTCCTCAGCTCTCGCGCCGCTCGGCGCAGGCCCGCAGCTCGTCGCGCAGAGCCCGGGGTGTCCATGTCTCGCGCAGCGCCCGCCGCACCACGTCCGCCTGGGAGGGCGGGGCGAGGCCGTCGACGGGTGGGTCGCTGTCGAGGTTGGTCGGGAAGGGATACCCCTCGGCGCTCGCGGCGATCACGTGCGCAAGCCACTCCTCGCCCACGCCCTCGGCACGGCGCCGGAGCAGGGCGGGGAACACGGCGTTCGAGATCGCCTCACGGTCCACCGTCTCCATGGCCCGCCCGAACGCGGAGGACACTTGGAGCAGGTTGGCCGCGCGCCGGATGTCCGCGGACCGGTTGGTGCCGGCCGCGTGGAACAGCGCGGGGTTGAAGAACACCGCGTCGCCCTTGGCGAGCGGCAGCTGCACGTGGTGCGCCTCGAAGTACTCCTGGAACCGGGGCAGTCGCCACGCCAGGTAGCCGGGCTCGTACTTCTGCGAGTGCGGCAGGTACATCGTCGGCCCGGACTCGACCGGCATGTCGCAGTGCGCCACCGCGCCCTGCAGGGTCAGCACGGGGGAGAGGGCGTGCACGTGCGCCGGGTAGGCGGCCGCGGCCTCGTTGGAGAGAAAGCCCAGGTGGTAGTCCCGGTGCACGGTCTGTGCCGCGCCGCCCGGGTTGACCACGTTGACCTGCGAGGTGACCTGGTAGCCCGGGCCCAGCCAGGCGGTCGAGACCAGCGCCAGCATGTCGTTCGCGTAGTAGTCGGCGAACGCCTCGGGGTCGTACAGGGCCGCCTTCTCCAGCGCGTTCCACACCCGGTCGTTGGCGCCCGGCTTCGCGAAGTGGTCGCCGGCGTTCGCGCCCGAGGCGCGCTGCTCGGCGATCAGGGCGTCGAACACGGTGCTCAGCCCGTCGACCACGGACAGGTCGGGGAAGGCGCCCTTGAGGACCACGATGCCGGGTCCGTCCGCGAGGGCCCGGACCAGTTCGTCCTCGACGTCGGCGCGCTCCTCGGTCTTGCGCAGGAGGTCGCTGTCGTAGACCAGGACGTTGCGCTCGACGCCGGTGGCGTGCGGGTACTCGGCGAGGTCGGTGACCGTCTCGGCGAGGGTGCGGAAGGCGTCGAGATCGCAGTCCTGCTCGGACAGCCGCGCACGGCTGCGGACGGAAAGGAAGGACATCGTCGTCCTCTCGGGAACGGAGTGACCCAGCTCTGTCATTCTTGTCAGTACAAACCCCTCGAACAACCAGCAGGCAGCCATCAAAAACCCTTCAAGGAGTCATCGGTGGGCCACCCCTTCCCGATCCGCGAGATCGCACGTCAGGCGGGTCTCAGCGAAGCCACGGTGGACCGGGTGCTGAACGGCCGGGGCGGCGTCCGGGAGAGCACCGAGCGGGAGGTCCGCCAGGCGATAGCCGACCTGGACCGCCAGCGCACCCAAGTCCGGCTGGTCGGCCGCACCTTCATGATCGACATTGTGATGCAGACGCCCGACCGCTTCTCCACCGCGGTACGCGGCGCCCTGGAGACGGAGCTTCCCTCCCTCCACCCGGCCGTCGTGCGCTCGCGCTTCCACTTCCGCGAGACGGGCCCGGTGCAGGAACTCACCAAGACCCTGGACCGCATCGGCCGGCGCGGCTCGCAGGGCGTGATCCTCAAGGCCCCGGACGTACCCGAGGTCACCGCCGCCGTGGCCCGGCTCGCCGACGCCGGCATCCCCGTCGTCACCCTGGTGACCGACCTGCCCGCCACCGCCCGGCTCGCCTACGTCGGCATCGACAACCGGGCCGCCGGCGCGACCGCCGCGTACCTCATGGGCCAGTGGCTCGGCGACCGCCCCGGCAACGTCCTCACCAGCCTCAGCAGCGGCTTCTTCCGCAACGAGGAGGAGCGCGAGATGGGCTTCCGCAGCGCGATGCGCAGCCGCCACCCCGAGCGCGCCTTGGTCGAGATCGCCGAGGGCCAGGGCCTGGACGCCACTCAGTACGACCTGGTCCGGGCGGCGCTTGAACGCGACCCGGACATCCGGGCCGTCTACTCCATCGGCGGCGGCAACATCGCCACCCTCAAGGCCTTCGAGGACCTGGGCCGCGAGTGCGCGGTGTTCGTCGCGCACGACCTCGACCACGACAACACCCGCCTGCTGCGCGCGCACCGCCTGTCCGCCGTCCTCCATCACGACCTGCGCCAGGACGTGCGGGAGGCCTGCCACATCGTGATGCGCGCCCACGGCGCCCTGCCGCCCGCCGGACCGACCCTGCCGTCCGCGATCCAGGTCGTCACGCCCTACAACATGCCGTCCCAGGCGACGAGTTGAGGGGACGGGAGTGACCACGAGGACCGAACGCGTCGAGATCGAAGGCGCCGGCCTGCTCGCCACGCTCACGCTCGGCGGCGAGCTCGGACTGCTCGCGCTGCACGGCAGCAACGAAGGCGGTACGGCGGAACTCGCGCGGTCCGTCGCGGGCCGCTGCGGCGCCACCAGCCTGGTCTTCACCCAGCCCGGCGTCCGCAAGCCGGTGCACATCCCGTCCCCGCGCATGGCGGTGCAACACTGCGCCCTCCTGCGGGAGTTCCTCGCCCATGTCGAGCTGGTGGTCTCCCTGCACGGCCACATGCGCCCCGCGGCACCGCGAGCCATCTTCCTCGGCGGCGGCAACCGGCCCGCGGCACGGCTGCTCGCGGACGAACTCGGCGCCCTGCGACCGGAGTTCGAGCCGGTCACCGACCTCGACGAGATCCCCGTCGCCCTGCGCGGCCTGCACGCCCGCAACCCGGTGAACCTGGCCCGCCGAGGAGGCGTCCAGGTCGAACTCCCGCTCCCGGCAAGGACATCACGGCACGGCTGGGTCCCCGGTGTCCCGGACACACCTCCGCCGCCCGTCGCCGACGCGCTGACCAAGGGCGTGGAACTGCTGGCGACCCTGCCCGGAGACGGACCCGCGTCCGGGCCCAAGTCCGGCCCTACGCCTGGACGTTGACCCAGGTCCCGCTCTCCGCCGACCGCACCATCGCGTCCACCACGGCGGCACTGTGCACCGCGTCCGGCAGCGTGGCCCCGCACGCGCTGCCCTCCGCGATGGAGCGCAGGAAGCGGTGGGCCTCGATCACCTTGAGGTCGTCGTAGCCCATCGCGTTGGCCGCGCCCGGCTGGAAGGCGGCGAACTCGCCGTCGCCCGGGCCGACGAAGACCGTACTGACGGGCTGGTCCTGGTAGTTGGTGCCGCGGCTGACGCCGAGCTCGTTCATCCGGCGGAAGTCCCAGAACACCGCGCCCTCGGTGCCGTGCACCTCGAAGCCGTAGTTGTTCTGCTCGCCGACCGAGACCCGGCAGGCCTCCAGGACACCGCGGGCGCCCGAGGCGAAGCGCAGCAGACAGCTGACGTAGTCCTCGTTCTCGACCGGGCCCAGTACGCCGCCCGTGGCCCGGGTGTGGCCGGCGGTGGCGCCGGTGGGGCGGGCCCGCTCGGGGATGAAGACGGCGGTGTCGGCGGTCAGGGAGGCGATGTCGCCGAGCAGGTACCGGGCCAGGTCGGCGCCGTGCGAGGCGAGGTCGCCCAGGACTCCGCTGCCGCCGCGCTCACGCTCGTACCGCCAGGTCAGGGCGCCGTCGGGGTGGGCCGCGTAGTCGCTGAAGAGCCGGATCCGGACGTGGGTGACCGTGCCGATCGCGCCGGAGGAGATCAGCTCGCGGGCGGCCTCCACGGCGGGCGCGTTGCGGTAGTTGAAGCCGACCGCGCCCTGGACGCCGGCCTTGGCGACCGCGTCGGCCACGGCCCGGGCGTCCGCCGGGGTCAGGCCCACCGGCTTCTCGATCCAGATGTGCTTGCCGGCCTCGGCCATCGCCACGCCGATCTCGCGGTGCAGGAAGTTCGGGGCGGTGATGCTGACCGCCTGGACCCGCGGGTCCCGCGCGACCTCGCGCCAGTCGCGGGCCGTCGAGGCGAACCCGAACTGCGCGGCGGCCTCCTCGGCCCGGCCCGGCACCTCCTCGGCGACCGTCACCAGCTCCGGACGCAGGGGCAGCCGCGGATAGTGGTGCAGCACGCGGGCGTACGCCTGGGTGTGCACCCGGCCCATCCAGCCGAACCCGACGACGGCGACCCCGAGCGATTCCACCATGACAGCCCCTCTTTGGACCGGTCCATATCCTGTCCAGCCCACCCTGAAGCCCATGCTCCGCCGCTGTCAACCCTCACCAGGCCCTCACTCGACCCTCGCCCGACCCTTTGACAAGCCGTATCGGCACATGGAACGGTCCAGAGCATGAAACCGCCGACGATCCGCGACGTGGCCGAGCGGGCCGGCGTGTCCAAGTCGCTGGTCTCGCTCGTGCTGCGCGGCTCCGAGCAGGTGCGCCCCGAGAAACGGGAGGCCGTGCTGCGGGCGGTACGGGAGCTCGGCTACCGGCCCAACGCCGCCGCGCGCAGCCTCAGCGAGCAGCGCACCCGCACGGTCGGCGTGCTCCTCAACGACCTGCGCAACCCCTGGTTCGTCGACCTCCTCGACGGCCTCAACTCCCTGCTGCGCGACAACGGCCTGCACATGCTGCTCGCAGACGCCCGCCTGAATCGCCGCACGGGCGACGACCTGGCCGGACCCTTCCTGGACCTGGGCGTGGACGGCCTCGTAGCGGTCGGCACCCTCCCCGATCCGGCCGTCCTCGGCACGCTCGCCGAGCGGATGCCGGTCGTCGTGGCGGGCGCCCGCGAGCCGGTGCTGCCGGGCGTGGACGTCTGCGCGGGCGACGACGAGAAGGGCGCGCGCCTGGTCACCGAGCACCTCATCGGGCTCGGCCATCGCCGGATCGCGCACATCGCCGGGTACGGCGCGGTCGGCGAACTGCGCCGGCGCAGCTTCGAGGAGACGATGCGGGCGCACGGCCTCGCGGACGGAGCCCGGGTGGAGGCCGGCGACATGACCGAGGAGGGCGGCTACCGCGCCGCCGTCCGCCTGCTCGGCCGCCCGGACCGCCCCACCGCCCTCCTCACCGTCAACGACATCGCCTCCGTCGGCGCCCTCTCGGCGGCCGAGGAACTGGGACTGCGGGTACCGGCGGACGTCTCGGTGACCGGCTACGACAACACGAGCATCGCCCGCCTGCGCCACGTCTGGCTGACCACGGTCGACACGGCCCCGCACGAGGTCGGCCGGCGCGCCGCCCGCTGCCTCCTGGACCGCTTCGAGACGCCCGGGGGAGCGGGCAGCGTCCACTTGGCTACCCCGACCCTGAAGATCAGGGGCACCACGGCGCCGCCCCCCGCCCTCACAGATTGATCGCGTACGCCTTCCGCAGCGTCTCGTGCACGGTCCATGTCGTACGGTCGCCCGCGCGCAGCACCGCCAGGTCGCCGGGCCCGACCCGGAGCGTCGCCCCGCCCTCGACCTCGATCGTCGCCGACCCGCTGACCACCACGAACAGCTCGTCCGCCTCGGTGTCGGTGACGACCCCCGGCGTGATCTGCCAGACGCCCCGGATCTGCCGCCCGTCCGCGGACTCCCAGACCACCTTGCCGGTCACTTCGGGCGTCCCGGAGACGATCTGCGCGGGGTCGAGGGGCTCGGGTTCGAGCTCGACGTCGGGGATGTGGAGTACGAAGCTGTCGGTCATACCCGGACCCTAGCGAGATCGTCCGCCGGCCGGTCGTGGACAGTGTGTGCGGTATCGGCCCAGGTGGGAGGACACATCGTCGGGCGGCCCCGGACTGGCGCGGCGGCCCGGGCCGGGTGATCGTCGATGGCATGACGGACTCCACGACGGCCGTCCCCGCGCCGCGACAGCACGACACGCGCGAGGCGATCCTCTTCGGCGGTGTCTACGGCTCCGTACTGGCCTGCTCGATGGTCGCGGCGCTCACCCAGTACGGCCACACCTCCCAGGACAGCCGTCTCTACGACGCCACCTGGCTGTTGGTGACCGCGGCCGCCTCCGCCCTCGCGCACGGCTACGCCCACTACATCGCCGAGCGTGCTCCGCACCGTCGGGGGGACGCCCTGCGCGTCCTCGCCGACGAGTGGCCCCTGGTCACGGCGGTGCTGCCGACGGTGCTGGTGCTCGCCGGGGCCGGCTGGGGCTGGTGGCCGGCGGACGACGTGGAGTACGCGGCGTTCGCCCTGAACATCGTGCTGCTGTTCACGCTGGGCCTGGTCACGGCCCGCTGGTCGCACCGGAGTTGGCCCATCGCCGTGGCCATCGGGGCGGTGGACGCGCTGCTGGGGGTGGTCGTGGTGGTCGCCAACGCGGTGATCAAGTAGCCAGTGAACGGCGTGAGTTGACTGGGTATGGCGGACGGCCGCTGCCCGCAGGAGCGGGACAACGGCCGTCGGTGGGGCGGTGGTTGGAGTGTCAGGCCTTCGCCGTGACAGCTTCCGGCTGGTCGTCCGACTCGGTCGCCGCCGGGGCCGGGGTCTGTCGGCGTGGGATGAAGGAGGCGACGAGGAAGGCGAGCAGGGCGGCTCCGGCGCCGATGGCCATGACGACCTTGAAGCCGCTCTCCGACGGAAGGGCGTGACCGCCGAAGTCGGTGGTCATCTGGGCCAGGATGACGCCGGCCAGGGCGCTGGCGAAGCTGGTGCCCAGGGAGCGCATCAGGGTGTTGAGGCTGTTGGCGGCACCGGTCTGGGACGGGTCGACCGCGCCCATGATCAGGGCGGGCATGGCGCCGTAGGTGAAGCCGACACCGGCGCCGATGATGCAGGAGACCAGGACGAGGTGCCAGACCTCGCTCATCAGAACGATGTTCAGGGCGTAGCCCGACGCGACGATCAACGCGCCGATCATGAGGGTGATCTTGGGGCCCTTGGCCTTGGTGACCCGCGCGGACACGGCGGACATGGCCATCATGACCAGGCCCTGCGGAGCGAGCACCAGACCGACAGTCAGCATGGACTTGCCGAGGCCGTAGCCGGTCTGCTCGGGCAGCTGCAACAGCTGGGGCAGGACCAGGGACATCGCGAACATCGAGAAGCCGAGCGCGACCGAGGCCAGGTTGGTGAACAGCACCTGCGGCTTGGCGGTCGTCCGCAGGTCGACCAGCGGCTGCGCGGAACGCAGCTCCCACCAGCCCCAGGCCAGCAGGATCAGCACGGCCGCGGCGCCCAGACCGAGGGTGGTGCCCGAAGTCCAGCCCCAGTCACCGCCCTTGGAGACGGCGAGCAGCAGGGAGAGCAGACCGGCGGAGAGCCCGAGCGAACCGACCAGGTCGAAGCGGCCTCCGGTGCGCACCTTGGACTCGGGCACGATCAGCAGCACCATCGCGAAGGCGACGGCACCCAGTACGGCCGAGGCCCAGAACAGCAGGTGCCAGTCCCACTTGTCGGCGATGAACGCGGCCGTCGGCAGCCCCAGCGCACCACCCACACCGAGCGAGGCACTCATCAGCGCGGTGGACCCCGCCAGCCGGTCGGCGGGCAGCGCGTCCCGCATGATGCTGATGCCCAACGGCACCACGGCGGCCGAGAGACCCTGCAGGGCGCGACCGATGATCATCGGTACGAGCGAGTCGGCCAGCGCGCAGACCACGGAGCCGGCGACCAGCAGCACGATGCTGACCAGCAGCATGCGCCGCTTGCCGATCATGTCGCCGAGCCGGCCGACGACGGGCGTGGCCACAGCCGCCGCCAGCAGGGTGGCGGTGACCGCCCAGGCGGTGTTCGAGGCGGAGGCGTGCAGCAGGGTGGGCAGCTCCGGGACGATCGGGATGACCAGGGTCTGCATCAACGAGACGACGATTCCGGCCAGAGCCAGGACCGCCACCACGGCGTTCGGCTTCGGCGGGGCGGCTGTCCCCGCGTCGGCGGGTCGGGTCAGGGCGTCGGACATGGCTGTGCCTCCGGCAAGGGGTCATTGCTTGACTTACGCAAGCATAAGCAGGATTGATTGACTTAAGCAAGTGGATGTTCTGTGGCGTGTGCCGCGGGTGACCGGGGCGGATGGGGGAGCGAGACTCAGTCGGCTGGAGAACGCGCCAACTGGTCCGCATTAAGGGGCAGTTCGGCGACGACCTCGAAGCCACCGGCGGGCCGCGGACCCACTCGAACGCGTCCGCCGACGGAACGGGCGCGCTCGCGCATGCCCATGACGCCGTAGCCGCTGTCCTGGGGAGACCCGGAGAGCGACCCCGCCCGGCCGTCATTGGCGACCGTCACCGTCAGCTGGTCCCGCGCGTACACGAGCCGCACCTCGGCCACGCGGACGCCCGCGTGCTTGGTGACGTTGGTGAGGGCTTCCTGCACGATGCGGTACGCCGTCAGGTCCGCGCCGGCGGAGAGCGGACCGGGTTCACCTTCCGTGCTGACGGTGACCACGAGCCCGGCGTTCTCGAACGAGGCTGCCAGCTCGGGAAGTTGGGCCAGTCCGGGAGTCGGTGTCAGCGATTCCTCCGCGTGGCCCGTGGCCATGTCCGTATCGCCCGCCTGTCGCAACAGGCCGACGGTGGACCTGAGTTCGCGCAGCGCCGACGCGGTCGTCCCGCCGAGGTCGGTGGCGATCCGTACGGCCTCGTCGGGATGCGTCGGCAACTGCCGGGTGACGGCGCCCGCTTGGAGGTTGGCAAGGACCAAGTGGTGGGCGACGACGTCGTGCAGGTCGCGGGCGATACGCATCCGCTCCTCGGTGACCCGGCGGCGTGCCTCCTCCTCCCGGCTGCGCTCGGCGTCCTCGGCACGGGCCCGCACGGCATCCAAGTAGGCCGCACGCAACCGGGTCACCGTGCCCAGCGAGGTCGGCAACAGCAGCCACGCGGCCGGCCCGAGCAGCCTGAGCACCAACGGCTCACCGACCGGGCCGACCAGTACGCCCGTGCCCACCAGCAGCGCGATCCCGGACAGGGTGAACGTGTTGGCGGTCCTGCGGTCAGTGCCGACGGCCAGCGAGTACAGGGCCACCATCAGCGGCGCGAGAAGCAGCACGGTGAGGAGGTAGCCGAGCGCGGCCGCGGCAGTCGCGCAACCGAGGGTCAGCAGCACGGTGGCGCGGGGCCGGGAGCGGCGCCACAGCAGAGCGGCGCAGGAGACCCCGGCCAGCAGGACGCCGGGCCACCACGACACCCCGAGGTCACGCCCGGGGAGCGTGATCAGACTGCCGGGGAAGGAGCAGGCGAACAGGGCGAGGGCGACGATCGCGTCGACTGTGCGGGGGCGGCCGGTTGGGGGAGGTCGCAGATTGTCGATCATGGCGGTGGGGTTCCTGTCCGGGGCGCCGGGGGTCCGTGGGCCGAGGGGCGAGGAGGGGTGGGGCGGGGTGGACGCCGGGGGCTGAGGAGCGGTGTCGGGGGCAGACGGCCGGGACCCGTCGGTCGGAAGGTCGCGTGTCCTGCTGGGGCTTGCCCGGTGAGGGGGGCCGCCGGCAGAGCGGGGCGCCGACCGGACGGATACGGCCGAGCGCAACACCGTTCGGCTCTCCGACACGAACGCCGACGCAGCCGCCGCTGCGACTGCCGTCGCCGGGACCGCCGTACACCCGCCCGCGCCGCTGGTGGGGCCGCTGACGTGACCCGACGCAGCGCCGGCGGCGCCCCGCCTCGGGCAGACGACGTCACCCCACGCCACCTGGCACCGCCTCGCGAGAGGCGAGCGTCGCGCCCGCCGGACCACCGTCGTCGAGTCGCCCCGCGCAGGCCGCCGAGAATCCCGGCGCGCGTCCCGCGGAACTCCACCGCTCCGGCGGGCCCTCGCCCAAGGTGCCGTACGGCGCCCTCCGTGGCAGACGGAAGATGCCAGAGCCGTCCCCCCCGGCGGAGCCCTACGCGTCGAACGTGACGACGACCTTCTCCGCCGCCCCCGGCGTCAACGCGAGTTCGAAGGCGTGCTCGGCCTCCGTGAAGGGGATGCGGTGGCTGATCAACTGGGCGAAACGCTCGTGGTGCTCGACGAGTTCGGGGGTGACCTCGAAGATCTCGGTGGGGTAGCCCTGCGAGGCGATCAGGGTCAACTCGCTGCGGAGCATGCCCCCGAGATCGATGTCCGCGCCCTTCTTCTGCACGGCGACCATGACCAGCTTGGCGCCCCACTTGGCGGAGTCGATCGTGGTGTTGACGACGGCCGCGACACCGGCGGCGTCGATGTAGATGTCCGTGCCGGCCCGGGGCTGTCCGAGCGCGTTGGCGGCCTGGCCGTGCAGTTCCGTCAGCCGGGCGGTGACGTCCTCCTCGGCGGAGTTGACGACCGCGTCCGCGCCGACGGCCAACGCGGTCTCCAGCCGCTCGGGGATGACGTCGGCGACGACCACGTGCTCCACCCCGCGCAGCTTCAGCCAGATCGTCGCGCCCAGTCCGATGGGCCCGGCACCGAAGACCACGACCTTGTCGGCCGGCTTCGCCTCGGAGCGGTTGACGCAGTGCCGGGCGACCGCCATCGGCTCGTTGAGCGCGGCGACGGCGAAGGGCACGGTGTCGGGGAAGCGGGTCACGGTCCTGCCGAGCTCGGCGTCCTCCAGAAGCAGGTACTCGCTCAGCGCGCCGTGCTCACCGCCGCACCCGATGATGCCGGACGGCACACCCTGCGGGTTGACCACCACCCGGTCGCCGACCTTCAGATCCGTCACCTCGGCACCCACCTCGACGATCTCGCCGGCCGGCTCGTGGCCCAGCGGGATGGAGCGCATCGAACCGTCGGCGCCCGCGGGCATGCCGCCGATGTGCAGGAAGAATGTGTCGGTGCCGCAGATACCGCAGGCGCGCACCTTCATCAGGACGTCCTTCGGGCCCGGCACGGGACGCTCGACGTCCACCACGGCGATGTGGTTCCGCTCGCCGGTCTTGACGGACTTCATGGTGGCCATGGAGAGACTCGCTTTCTGGAGGTACTGACAGGGGAGGCACTGGCAGGGCTTGGCACTGACAAGGTTCGGCACTGACAACGGGACGCACGGAAAGTGGTGTCGCCGGGCCCGGCGCCGGACGGGGGGAGTGCTCCGGTCGCCGGGCCCGTCGACTGCGCCGTTCCCCGTCCCCACGGGTTCGGCGCACGGGGACCGCATCCGCTCGACGCGATCCCGGCCTGATGGGCTTGCTTGACTTAGGCAAGCATGACTGGGTTACTTAAGTCAAGCAAGCAATTCCGACCCCGGCCCGTCATGGGAGTGGCTGCGGGGCATCCGGATATTGCTTAAGTTAGGCAAGTAGATTTACCCTGGCTCGTATGCCCGCACACCGATCCGCCCCGGCACCCGTCTCCGCGACCGTGGTCGAGATCGAGCAAGTCCTCAGCCGCATCACGTACTTGGCAGGGCGTGCGCGGCAGCACGAGCGTCTGATGGCGGTCGCGGGACTGGATCTCGACCGGGCGGCGGTGACGATCCTGCGGCACATCGCCGAGAGCGAGCCGCTGCGGCCCGGGGTGCTGGCGGTGCGGTTGTCGGTCGAGGCGTCCCATGTCACCCGTCAGCTGGGGCAGTTGGAGCGGACCGGCCATGTCGTACGGATCGTCGATCCCGACGACCGCCGGGCCCAGCGCGTCCAGCTCACCGACCTCGGTCTCGCCGCCGTCCAGCGGATCAGGGAGGCCGGCCGACGGGGCATGGCGCTGGCCCTCGCCGACTGGTCGGAGGAGGACCTGGAGCAACTCGCCACGCTCTTCCACCGGTTGACCGACGATTTCGTCGCGCATGCGGAGGATCCGCTACCGAAGGTCGTACCCACCTTCCAGTGACCAAGAGGCTGTACGACGTAGGGCCCGGCGGCCCTGACACACCGCCGGGCCCGCCCGTCAGCCCTTCGACCTGCGCCGCGTGCAGCTCATGTCGCGGCCGTTCGTGCTCTCGCACCACAGCTGGGTGCCCGACTTGAACGGCGCACCCGCCCAACGGAAGGCGTCGTCAGCGGTCTTGCCCTTCGGCGTGTAGGCGACGTAGTTGGCGGCGTCGTCCCGGTCGCCCGTGCCGGCGTACTTCGCCTGCTGCGGGTAGGGGTACACCGGCCGGGTGTAGGCCGTGGAGCCGTCGCTGTCGAGCTTCGCCGCGGTGACCGCGCCCGGGGCCTTGCCGGACTCCGTCCAGTCCATCAGCGGGGAGAGGAAGTCGACGCTCGTCGCTCCGTAGCCGCCGGAGCAGTGGAACATGCCGGGGACCGTGTAGAAGCGGTAGAACCGGTCGGCCGTCGCCTTGCCGACGGTGTCAACCACCGCCTGGCGGTAGGCGATCGAGCCGGTGGGCGGGATGTAGCCGTCGGCGAGGCCGTGCCACATGATCAGCTTGCCGCCGGACTCGTAGAACGGGGTCAGGTCGGGGTCGGTGGCGTCGTAGATGCCGGCGAACTCCTTCATGGTCTTCTCGAAGTTCCGCTCGGTGAACAGGTCGGCGGTCAGCTCCAGTTGGGGCTTCGCCGTCCAGGTGCCCAGCCAGCGCAGGAAGCCCGAGCCGATCCGGTACATGAAGAGGTCCTTCTGCGACTGACCGGCCTTGGGGATCACGAGCCCCGCCCACTGCGGCTCGGAGCCCTTCGCCTCGCCGCCGCTGTAGAGGTGGGTGCCGTCCGGGGCCGTCACACCGCGGTAGATCTTCTGTACGACGGTGATCTGCTCGCCGGTCAGGCAGTTCGCGGCGTCTTCGTCGCCCGGGCACTTGAGCGTGGCCGGGTCGAAGTCGCAGGCGTCCGGGTCCTGGATCGTGCCGTTGCCGATCCCGTCGTCCGCGCAGCGGGCGATGACCGCCGCGTGCAGCAAGTCCAGCTTGGCGGCGGGGAGGATCACCGAGCCGTCCGCACGGAAGTCGACGGTGCCGAGGTAGGCCTCCTCGAAGCCGTTGAGCGCCGTCTGGTTGAAGGCGGGCGCGCCGGCCTGGATCCCGTCGAAGTCGTCGGGGTAGCGCTGCGCCTCCAACAGGGCCTCACGCCCGCCGTCGGAGCAGCCCGAGTAGTAGGAATAGGTGGGCGGGGCGCCGTAGAAGGACTTGACGATCGCTTTGGCGGCCACGGCGAAGACGTGCTCGGAGCGGTAGCCGAAGTCCACCTTGAGCTGCGGGTCGGTGGCCCAGACGTCGGCGCCGCCGGTGCCGGTGTGCCCCTCGTCGTCCTGGCCGACCACGAAGGTGCCGTCGGTGAGCGGGGCGCAGCCCGCGGTGGCGGCGGGGGAGGTGGTCACGTTGACGCTGCCGCAGTAGCCGCCGCAGCCGAGTTGGAGGTAGCGCCCGCGGTAGGTCTGCGTGGGCAGGCGCAGCTCGAAGTGGATCTGCGGGGCGATGACTCCGGTGACCTTGCAGTACTCGTACTTGTTGGTGTCGCTCTTGGCGACGAGGGTGGCGGCGGTGATGCCCGTCGCGGCCTCGTCGAGTCTGCTGAAGTCCTGCGTCGCCAACTGGGCGCAGGGCAGCGTGGGTTGGGTGACGGGGAGGTCCCGGCCCGCCGTGGTCGTCACGGTGGTGGGGTCGGCGGAGCTGGTGGGGGCCACCAGGACCGCGGTGACGGTGAGTGCGGCCGCGGCGACGGCGGCCAGGAGGGCGGTTCTGGTGCGGGACAACCTGGTGCGGGACAGGCGGTACGACAGGCGTGATCGCCTCATGCGGGTTCCTTTCCGGAGGGGGCGGAAGGATCTGGCGGCGCCGCCCCGGGAACGTAGCGCCCCTCCCGTCGTGCGGGCAATACGGCAGACAAAATTGTTGACAATCTTGTTTGGCTAGATTTAGGTTCGACAGGCACTCACTCAGGGAGGGCACGATGCTCAAAGAAGCCCGTCCGAGCACCGGGGAGCAGGCCAAGCAGCATGCGCTCGCGCAGCTGCGGCAGGCGATCCTGCACGGCGAGATGGCACCGGCACAGCGGCTGGTGGAGAACGAGCTCGCCGAGCAGTTCGGTGTGACCCGGGCCAGCATTCGTGCGGCACTCATCGACCTGGAGTCCCAGGGGCTGGTCGAGCGGATCCGCAACCGGGGTTCGCGGGTGCGGGTGGTGACCGTGGAGGAAGCGGTCGCCATCACCGAGTGCCGCATGGTCCTCGAAGGTCTGTGCGCGGCCAAGGCCGCCACCCTGGCCAGCGACGAACAGCTCGCCGAGCTGACGGAGTTGGGCACGGCGATGACCAAGGCCGTGGCCGACGGCGAGCCGGTGACCTACTCCGAGCTCAACCAGGAGCTGCACGCCAAGGTCCGGGAGTTCTCGGGCCAGGCGACGGCCGTGGACCTGCTGGAGCGGCTCAACGCCCAACTGGTGCGGCACCGCTTCCAGTTGGCGCTGCGCCCGGGGCGTCCGCAGCACTCCCTGAACGAGCATCTGGCGATGATCGAGACGATCAGGTCCAGGGATCCGCAGGCGGCCGAGGCGGCCGTCCGCGCCCATCTCACCAGCGTGATCGAGGCGTTGCGCGACTGAACCGCGCCGCGGACACGCAGGGGGTGGGCGCTCACCTGTCCACAAGGAGATTCGAGCAATGACCCAGGCCAACGCGCCCGCCACCCCACGATCCACGCTCGTCGTCACGGCGCACGCCGGGGATTTTGTGTGGCGGGCGGGCGGCGCCATCGCCCTGGCCGCCGCCCGCGGGGAGAAGGTCACCGTCGCGTGTCTGACCTTCGGCGAGCGCGGCGAGTCCGCCAAGGCGTGGCGGGAGGGCAAGCAGCTGGCGGAGATCAAGGCGCTCCGCCGGGACGAGGCCGAGCGGGCCGCCGCCGCCCTGGGCGCCGAGGTCCGCTTCTTCGACGCCGGTGACTATCCGCTGGTCGCCACCGCCGAGTTGACCGACCGACTCGTCGCCGTCTACCGCGAGACCCAGCCGGACGTGGTGCTCACCCACCCCGTCGAGGACCCCTACAACGGCGACCATCCGGCCGCCAACCGGATGGCGCTGGAGGCCCGCATCCTCGCGCAGGCCATCGGCTACCCGGGCGAGGGCGACATCATCGGCGCCCCGCCTGTCTTCTACTTCGAGCCGCACCAGCCCGAGATGAGCGGCTTCAAGCCGGAGGTCCTGCTCGACATCACCGAGGTGTGGGACACCAAGCGCAAGGCCATGGAGTGCCTCGGCGCCCAACAGCACCTGTGGGCCTACTACACCGACCTCGCCGTCCGCCGCGGCGTCCAGCTCAAGCGCAACGCCGGCCCGAACCTGGGGCTCGCCCACACCACCATGGCCGAGGCGTACATGCGGCCGTTCCCGCAGATCGCGAAGGAGCTGGCGTAGCCATGGGCGGAGTGATCGTCACCAACCCGCCGAAGGCGGACGCGAAGGACGTCGACGCGCTGGCCGGCTTCGGCGTGGCCACCATCAGCGAGGCGATGGGCCGCACCGGTCTGCTCGGGCCGTCAATTCGACCTGTCCAGCAGGGAGTTCGGGTCGCGGGCACCGCGGTCACCGTGCTCGGCTGGCCCGGCGACAACCTCATGATCCACGCGGCCGTTGAGCAGTGCGGCGAGGGCGACATCCTGGTCGTCACCACCACATCCCCGTGCACGGACGGCCTGTTCGGCGAGCTGTTCGCCACCGCGTTGCAGCACCGCGGGGTGCGTGGCGTCGTCCTCAACACGGGCATCCGCGACACCCAGGAACTGCGCGACATGGGCTTCCCCGGCTGGTCCCGTGTTGTCTCCTCCCAGGGCACCGTCAAGGCCACCGGCGGCTCGGTCAACGTGCCCGTCGCCATCGACGGCCAGGTCGTCCGCCCCGGAGACGTGATCGTCGCCGACGACGACGGCGTGGTGGTCGTACCGCGCGAGCAGGCCCGCGAGACGGCGGCGAAGTCCGAGGCCCGCGAGGCCAAGGAGGCCGCCACCCGCGCCGCCTTCCTCGAAGGCCAACTCGGCCTGGACCGCTACGGGTTGAGGGAGACGCTCAAGCGACTCGGCGTCGAGTACAAGACCTACGAGGAGTACGCGGGGGAGCAGCCGTGACCGGTGGGCCCGAGGAGGTCCGCTGCATGCTGATGCGTGGCGGCACCTCCAAGGGCGCCTACTTCCTCGCCGAGGACCTGCCGGCCGACCCCGCCGAACGCGACGACCTGCTGTTGCGCGTCATGGGCAGCCCCGACCCGCGCCAGATCGACGGACTGGGCGGCGCCCACCCGTTGACCAGCAAGGTGGCCGTCGTCTCCGCCTCGGCCGACCCCGAAGCCGACGTCGACTACCTGTTCCTCCAGGTCGCCGTCGACCGCCCCGAGGTCACCGACCGGCAGAACTGCGGCAACATCCTTGCCGGAATTGGCCCGTTCGCCGTGGAGCGGGGGCTCGTGGCCCCCGGTGACGGTGAGACATCCGTCCGCATCCGCATGCTCAACACCGAGGAACTGGCGATCGCGCGCTTCCCCACGCCGGGCGGGCGGGTCGACTACACCGGCACCGCGGAGATATCCGGCGTGCCCGGTACCGCGGCTCCGGTGGTGATCGAATTCCCGCAAGGCAGCGGGCAGCTGCTGCCGACCGGGCGCGTCCGGGACGTGATCGCCGGCATCGAGGTGACCTGCGTCGACAACGGCATGCCGGTCGTCCTCATCCCGGCCACCGCGCTGGACGTCACCGGCTACGAGGCGCCCAAGGACCTGGAGGAGGACCTCACCCTCGCCGACCGCCTCCGGGAGATCCGCCTGGAGGCCGGCAAGCTGATGGGTCTCGGTGACGTCGAGGGCACCACCGTGCCCAAGCTCAGCCTGCTGGCGCCGCCCACGGACGGCGGGGCCCTCATGACTCGCACCTTCATCCCGGTCCGCTGCCACACCTCGATCGGCGTCCTGGGCGCCGCGAGCGTGGCGGCGGGGCTGCTGGTGCCGGGTGGGGTGGGGGAGGGGATCGCGGACATCCCCGTACCACCGAAAGAACCAGCACAAAGTGACCGAATTCGCATCGAGCATCCCAGCGGATTCCTAGACATCGAAACTAGCGTGGCCGCCGGAACCGACGGTTCCGCTCCCGTGGTCCGCCGAACCGCGGTCGTACGCACCGCACGCAAGATCTTCGACGGCACCGTCTTCCCCCGGTCGGCCGACACAGCCCCCGCGCCCGCACCCGCACACCCCCTTGGAGGCAACGATGGCTCCGCCGCTCGGTGACATCGCCCATATCGGCCACGCCCAGCTCTTCACCCCGGACCTGGAAGCCAGTGTCGCCTTCTTCACCGACTACCTCGGGCTGACCGTCAACGGGCAGGACGGCGACACCGTCCATCTGCGCACCTACGACGACTACGAGCACCACAGCCTGGTCCTCACGGCCCGCGCACAGCCCGGCCTCGGTCGGCTCGCCCTGCGCACCTCCAGCGAGGAGGCCCTCCAGCGCCGGGTCAAGGCGGTCGAGGAGGCGGGCGGCACCGGCAGGTGGGTCGAGGACGAACCCGGCCTCGGCAAGCTGTACGTCACCACCGACCCGGACGGCCACGAGCACGCCCTGTACTGGGAGAGCGAGTACTACCAGGCGCCCGACGAACTGAAGCCCGCGCTGAAGAACCAGCCGCAGGCCAAGCCCAACCGGGGCGTCGGAGTTCGGCGCCTCGACCACATCAACTTCCTTGCCGCGGACGTGCTTTCCAGCGCCGAGTTCCAGCAACACGTGCTGGGCGCCCGGCCTACGGAACAGATCCGGCTCAACAGCGGGCGGATCGCGGCGCGTTGGCTGACGTACACGAACAAGTCGTACGACGTCGTCTACACCGAGGACTGGACCGGTTCGAGCGGGCGGCTGCATCACATCGCCTTCGCCACCGACACCCGCGAGGACATCCTGCGGGCGGCCGATCTCGCCATCGACACAGGCGTGTTCATCGAGACGGGCCCGCACAAGCACGCCATCCAGCAGACGTTCTTCCTCTACGTCTACGAGCCGGGCGGCAACCGGATCGAACTGTGCAACCCGCTCACCCGGCTCGTCCTGGCCCCCGACTGGCCGCTGATCACCTGGACCGAGGAGGAGCGGAAGAAGGGGCAGGCCTGGGGCCTGAAGACCATCGAGTCCTTCCACACGCACGGGACGCCGCCGGTCGGCTGAACGGTGCGCGAGAGCCACCCCCGAGCAACTGTCGATGAGATTGTTGACAAAAACGTTGACTATCCCGGGGGTGGCTCCTTAGCGTCTAGCGCACCAAGCACGAGAGGTAACCAACGATGTCCTCCTCCCCGTCCCCCTCCCTGTCCCCTTCGTCCGCCCGCGGCAGCAGACTCGCGCTGATCGTCGTCGGCCTGTGCTGGCTGGCCGTGCTCTTCGACGGGCTCGACATGTTCATCTACGGCTCGGTGCTGCCGCACCTGCTGGAGACGAAGACCTTCGGGCTCACCGCCGACCAGGCCGGCGACCTCGGCAGCTACGCCACCTTCGGCATGCTGGTCGGCGCGCTCACCGCCGGCACGATCGCGGACCGGATCGGCCGCAAGAAGCTGATGGTCGCCTGCGTGACGCTCTTCTCGCTGGCCTCCGGGATCTGCGCGGTCTCCGGCAGCATCGAGGTCTTCGGCCTGGGCCGGACCCTCGCGGGCGTCGGCCTCGGCGGTCTGCTGCCGACCGCGATCAGCATGGTCTCCGACTACGCCCCGCGCGGCCGCACCGCCCTCACCATCGGCATGCTGATGACCGCCCACCACGCGGGCGGCATCCTGTCCGCCTACGTCGCCAAGTGGCTGGTGGATCCGGTCGGTTGGCGCGCCGCCTTCTGGGTGTGTGTGGTCCCGCTGGCCTTCGCGCCGGTGCTCGCCAGGTTCCTGCCCGAGTCGCTGAGCTTCCTGGTCGCCAAGGGACGTACCGACGAAGCCCGTGAACTCGCCACCCGCTACGACGTCGAACTCCCGGCCGCGGCGGGCAAGAAGACCGCAGCGGACCGCTGGGACGCCCTGGTCGGTCTGTTCCGTGGCGGCGAGTGGATCCAGACCCTGCTGTACTGGCTGGCCTCCTTCGGCGGGCTGTTGCTGGTCTACGGCGTGGCCACCTGGCTGCCCACCCTGATGCGCGCCGAGGGCTACGAGTTGGCCAACGCGCTGACCTTCGTGGTCGTCTTCAACCTCGGCGGCATCGTGGGCATGCTCGTGGCAGGGCGTGCCGCCGACCGCTTCGGCGCCCCGCGCATCTCGGCGATCTGGTTCGCCCTCACGGCCGTTGGCGTCTTCCTGCTCGGTGTCCACATGGCGCAGGCGGTCACGATGCTGGTCGTCTTCCTCACCGGCGTCTTCCTCAACAGCGCCCAGACGATGATCTACGCGACCGTCTCGATCCGCTCCACGCCCGACAGCCGTGCCACCGCCGTCGGCTGGACCTCCGGCATGGGCCGCTTCGGCGCCGTCTTCGGACCGTGGCTCGGCGGCCAGTTGCTCGCCGCGGGCAACGGCGACTGGGGCTTCACCGCCTTCGCGCTCGCCGGTGTCTCGTCCATGGTCTTCATCGGCATCGCGGCGCTGCGCAGCGCCAAGTCCGACACCCCGACCGGCAGCGAGCGGAAGCTGGTCACCGCGCACTGAGCACGCACGGGTCATGGAACGACGGACGCCGGCCACCGCACGGGATGCGGGGCCGGCGTCCGTCGTTCCCAACTGCCTTGCGGCGGTCAGTCGTTGCCCATCTGGTCCTCATCCGACAGGTGTTCCACCGTCTTCCCGGTCTCGGTGAACGTCCGTGTCACATGGCCGGAGGAGTACACCCACAGGATGCGCAGCGGTACGTCACCGATGTTCCGGAAGAGGTGCGGGATCGGCGACGGGACATAAGTGGTGTCGTACTGCTCCAGCTTGGTCACCTCGCCGTCGACCCACACCTCCGCCCGGCCCTCCAAGATCGTCACGTGCTCGTCGCAGTTGTGCGAGTGCAGCGGGGCGCCGGAGCCGACCGGATAGACGCTCATCCCGCTGGTGATCCTGTTCTCCCCGCCGGCCGACGGCGTGGTGATCAGCGGCGTCGAGACGACGGCACCTCCGCGGTCCAGTGGCGGTACCGACGCGACCTTGATGATCGTGGTCATCCGGGCTTCCTCTCCGTTCCTCGGGCGGCGATGTGTTGACCGACGTTAGGTCGCGCGCGGGTGAATGGGTGCCCTCCAGCGTGCAGTTTTACGTTGCAGTCCGGGAGGGGCTGAGCTTCCGGAACCCGGCTGTACGGTCTGCTCGCGTCGGACGGTTTCCCGTTCCGTGCCCGAAACGCGGCGGAAAGAAAAGGCAGGTACGGCCAGATGAGGCTCCCCGTTCTCAGCGAAGAGGAAATGGATCCACGGCAGCAGGAGCTGGCCGCCCGCATAGCCGGCCGGCGCGGCGCGGTCCGCGGTCCCTTCCGGGTCTGGCTGCACAGCCCGGAGATGTGCGAACGGGCCGAATCGCTCGGTGCGTTCGCCCGGTTCGAGTGCAGTCTGCCCCGGCATCTGCGTGAGTTGACGCTGCTGATGGCCGCTCGCAACTGGGACGCCCAGTACTCCTGGAACGCGCATGTGCACCAGGCGATCGAGGCAGGCATCCCCGAGGCGGCGGTCGAGGCCATCGCCGAGAAGCGCGAGGCCGTCTTCGACAACGAAGCCGACCAGGCCTTCTACCGGTTCTGCCGGGAGATCCTCGACGAGCACTTCGTCACCGACGAGACCTTCGCCGCGGCCCTCGCGCACTTCGGCTCCAAGGGCCTGGTCGACACCATCGGCGCGCTCGGCAACTTCACCATGCTCGGCATGTGCCTCAACACCTTCCAGGTGGACCTCCAGGCCGACAAGGAACCGCCCTTCCCCGACATCCGCGGCTACGGGCGGGTCGACCTCGTCGCCGACCGGCCGCAGCCGTGAGTTCCCTGACCGGCCCGGGCACGCAGGGAGGTGCCGCCGTGACACCGGCCGACCCGGCCGCTCCGGCCTTCGAGGACAGGCCCGCGGCCGTGCTTCGCGTCCGGGGTGTCCGCAAGAGCTTCGGCGGGGCCGCCGCCCTCAAGGGCGTCGACCTCGACCTGTACCCCGGCGAGATCCACGCCCTCATGGGCATGAACGGCGCCGGCAAGTCGACCCTCGTGCAGATCCTCTCCGGGGTCCACCAGGCCGACGGCGGCACGATCGAGGTTGACGGACACGTCCAGCACGGACTCACCGTGCGCAGGGCGCGTCGGCTCGGCATCGCCTCAGTGCCGCAGCGCCGCGAACTGGCGATGGGCCTGACCGTCGCCGAGAACGTCCTGCTGGGCGACCTGCCCACCCGGGCCCGCGCTGTGCGCTGGAAGACCGTCCGCGACCAGGCCCGCGCCGCCCTGCACGGGCTCGGCATCGACATCGACGTGGAGCGCACCGCCGGTTCGCTCAGTGTCGCCGAACAGACCATGGTCGAGGTGGCCCGCGAGGTCCGCCGCGGTGGCCGGATCCTGATCCTCGACGAACCGACCGCCTGCCTGAGCGCCGAGTCCGCGGACCAAATCCGGTCCCTGGTACGGACGTTGCGCGACGAGGGCGTCGCCGTCGTCTACATCTCCCACTACATCGACGAGGTCATGGCTGTCGCCGACCGTCTCACCGTCCTGCGGGACGGGGGAGTGGTCCGCACGGCGCCCGCCTCGGAGATGGACCACACGGATCTCGTACGGGCCATGGTGGGCCGCGATGTCGTCTCCACCCGGCCCGAACGCCCCGAGCCCAAGGACGAAGTCGGCCTCTCCGTAAGGGGGTTGACCCACGGTCGGGCCATCCGGGACTTCACCGTCGACGTCCGCAAGGGCGAGATCGTGGCCGTCCTCGGGCCCGCCGGGGACGCCCAGTCCCGCCTGTTCGACCTGCTGTCCGGACGGCAGCGGCCCGACGCCGGTCAACTCGCCGTCGAGGGACGCCCGGTGCCCTTCGGCAAGGTCCCCGCCTCGCTCGCCAGCGGACTGCGCTGCGTCACCGGCGACCGCCGCGCCCTCGGCCTCGTCCCGGAACTCTCCCTGGACGAGAACCTGATGCTCGCCGACGACCGCTTCCACCGCCGGCGCCTGCACCGCCGTACCCAACTCGCCCGGCGCGCCGCCCCGTTGAGGCGCAGCTACGGCGTCAAGGCGCTGTCCGGCAATCCGCCGGTGAGCGCGCTGTCGGGCGGCAACCAGCAGAAGGTGCTGCTCGGCAAGTGGCTGGAGACCTCACCGGCCGCCTGCTTCCTGGAGGACCCCACCAACGGCGTGGACATCGCGGCCATGGCCGACATCCACACCCTCATCGACGACCTCGCCTCCCGGGGCGTGGCCGTACTGCTCGCCTCCTCGTCCGCCGAAGAGGTCATGCGCCTGGCCGACCGGGTCGTCGTGGTGAGCGCGGGCCGCACGGTCGCCGAGCACGACATCACCGCCATCACCCGCGACGAACTCGTCGCCACGGCCCTCGGAGGCGAACCGCAGTGAGCGTCAAGACACTTCCCGATGCCCCCGGCGTCTCCGACCCGCCCGAAGCGTCCCGCCGATCCCGCTTCTCGCTCGCCGCGCTGCGCGACGTACCGCACGCCGGACTGATCGTCGTCCTCGCCCTCGTGGTGATCTTCACGGCCGCGCAGAGCGAGACGTTCGCCACCGACCGGAACATCATCAACGTCCTGAGCCAGATCAGCGTCAACGCGGTGCTCGCCGCCGGGCTCACGCTGCTGATGACCGCGGGCGGCATGGACTTCTCCATGGGCTCCAACGTCGCCGTCACCGCGGCGGTCGCCGCGAAGCTGCTCGCGGGCGGCCACGCCACGGCGTACACCGTGGTCGTCGCGCTGGTGCTGGGCACGGCGATCGGGCTGGTGAACGGGCTGGTGGTGACGTTCACCAACGTGGCGCCCTTCGTCGCCACACTGGCCTCGGCCACCCTGCTCGACGGCGTGGCGCTGCTGGTGCACGACGGCAACACCATCTCCATCGGCACCCGGATGTTCGCGCTCGGCAACGACAAGGTGCTCGGCGTGCCGTATCTGCTGGTCGTCGCCGTCCTCGTCCTGATCGCGACCGCCCTGGTCATGCGGTTCACGGTGTTCGGCCGGGACGCCTTCGCGATCGGCGGCAACGAACACGTGGCCCGGCTCAGCGGCATCAACGTCACCGCCCGCAAACTCACCCTCTACGGCCTCACCGGCACCCTCTCCGGGCTCGCCGGTCTGATGCTGCTCTCCCGCCTCGGTTCCTCCAGCCCAGGCGGCACCGCCGGACTCTCGCTCCAACTCGCCGTCGTCGCCGCGGTCGTCATCGGCGGCACCTCGCTGGCCGGCGGCTACGGCACCGTCGTAGGCACCGCCCTGGGCCTGGTGCTGCTCGGCGTGGTCGCCAACGCGCTCAACCTCCTGGATTTCTCCAGCAATTACCAGCCGGTCTCGGTCGGCGCCGTGCTGCTCGTCGCGGCCATCGCCAACGAGATGCACAAGGCCCGTGCCAGGTCACGCCACTGAACTGCCCCGCCACCTGGACGACTTGACCCACTTGCCTCTCCGAACCCTGTCCCTCTGAAAGGGCGAAACTCCATGAGAATTTCCGTCAGTTCCCGCAGCGCACTGCTCGCCACGGCCGTCACGACCACCCTGGTCCTGAGCGGCTGCGGCAATGACAGCGACAGTGGCAGCAGCACTTCGGGCGACCTCACCCTGGGGTTCGTCAACGGCGGTGACACCAGCTTCCACACCTGTCTGCAGAAGGCAGTTGAGGAGACGGCCAAGACGGAGGGCGCGAAGGTCTACACGGCCAACTCGCATCAGAACGCCGGTACCGAGCTGTCCAACATCGAGGACATGATCTCCCGCAATGTGAGCGCGCTGATCGTGCAGACGGTCAACGTCGACTCCCTCAAGGGCGACATAGCCAAGGCCAAGGCCTCCGACATCCCGATCTATCTCACGTCGGTGGCCACCAGCGACGTGAACGACATCCTCGGCGCGGCCGTCGTCGACCTCGGCAAGGTCGGTGCCCTGGACGCCGGTTGGGTCGCCGACGACGCCGGCGGCAAGGACGTGAAGGTCGGCATCGTCGCCGGTGCCCCGGGCGCCGCGTCCGACCTCTTGGTGAACGGCTTCAAGGGCGCGTTGCCGGCCACCGCCAAGGTGGTCGCCAACCAGCCCGGCATGTTCAACCCGGCCAAGGCGCAGGACGTCGCCGAGAACATGATCGAGGCCCAGCCCGACCTGGACTACGCCTTCGTCGCCAACGAGGACATGGCGTTCGCGGTGCGCAAGGCGTTCGACGCGGCCGGCAAGAAGGACGTCAAGATCGTCACCGTCAACGGGACCGAGGAAGGACTCGCGGCCGTGAAGTCGGGCGAGTTCTCGGCGACCGTCGCGAACTCGGCCAAGACGATCGGGGACACCGCGGTCAAGAACGCCGTCGGTCTGCTCGGGGACAAGAAGGTTGACAAGATTGCCAACATTCCTCTTGTCTTGGTCACCAAGGACAATCTGAGCGACGCACCCCAGTACTGCCCGAAGTAACGGGCCCCACCAGGACGCGGTGCCTCCCCCTCACGGTGTCCGAGCCGCACACAACCCCCCACTCTCGACGCCGCGAGCGGGAGGGCCCGGAGGAAATCATGGATCGCTTGCTCCTCATGCACAGCTTCGTGACCGTCGCCCAGGTGGGCAGTTTCAGCGGAGCCGCGAAGAAGCTGGGTTCGTCCGGCTCGCTGGTGTCACGGCACGTCGCCGAATTGGAGCGACAGGTGGGCGTCCGGCTCGTGAACCGCACGGCGCGCTCGGTGAGCCTGACCGAACCGGGCCTGCGGTACGCGGAATTCGCCGCCCGCATTCTGGACGAGATCGAGGCCGAGGACGCCGGCATCGCGCATCTGCACGACCGCGCCGAAGGAATGCTGAGCATCATCTGCCCGAAATGGATAGGCAGCCTCGATCTCGGTGACGCGATAGCCGCCTTTTCCGCGGCCCACCCCAAAATCCAGGTCCGTTTCGAACTCGGCGGAATGTCCGACCGTACCTATGACTTCCTGGACAGCGGATTCGACGTCGCATTCCACACCCGGGATCTACGGGACTCCAGCGTCCGCCTGAAGAAGATCTCCTCCCTGCCCTTCGTGCTGTGCGCGTCCAAGACGTACGTCGACCGGGAGGGTCCGCTGGCCCACCCGAACGACCTCGCCACCCGCGACTGCCTCGTGCACGTCAACGACCCGGTCTGGCGCATCGGCCACGGACACCAGAGCACCCTGCACAAGATCCGCAACATCGCGTTCTCGTCGAATTCCTACATCGCCCTGCAGAAGGCCGCCGTCCACGGCCGCGGCATCGCCCTGCTCCCGCAGCGCCCCGCCTACGACGACCTCGTCTCCGGCGCGCTCCAGGTGCTGCTGCCCGAACTGGCCGTACCGGACCGCCCGTTGTACGCGATCTACGGTCCAGGCCAGGACACCCCGCGCAAGGTCAGCGTCTTCCTGGACTTCCTCGCCGAGTGGTTCTCACAGAATCCCATCCCCGCGATGCGCGGATAACCGATACGCGGACAACTGCGGGCGGCTGTCGCAAGAAACGATTGCGCACCTCGTAGAGCTCAGGCCATTGAGGGGCGGGCGCGCGCGAACCTACGCTCACGAGGCGACCCGGAAGCGAGGAATCCATGGGAATCCAGAGAATCGAATCGGTCACCTACGGCATCGACGATCTCGACGAATGCGCCCGCTTCTTCGACGACTTCGGGCTGTTCCCGCTGGAGCGGACCGAGGAGCACGCCGTCTTCGAGACGCTGACCGGGCAGACCCTCCACCTGGACACGGTTCCCGGGCCGCTGCTGCCGTCACCGGTGGAGGACGGGCCGACCCTGCGCGAGGTGGTGTGGGGCGTCGACACGCAGGAGGAACTGCAACGCCTTGTGGCCGTCGTGGCCAAGGACCGCGAGGTCCGCGAGAGCGCCGACGGAGTCCACCACACCGTGGACGAGACCGGCTTCGGCGTCGGACTGGCCCTGGCCCGCCCGAAGCAGGCCCCGGTCACACCTCGCCCCGCGAACGCGCTGGGCAACGTCACCCGCTGGAACACCGCCCTGACGGCCATCGAGCGGGTCCGCCCGCTGCGCATGTGCCACGTGGCGCTGAACATCCCCAAGCCCGGCAAGGAGGCGGCCGTCGCCTTCTACACCGAGCTCCTCGGCTTCCGCCCGACCGATGTCGTCGAACCCATGGGCGTCTTCATGCAGGCCCCGGGCGACGAGGACCAGCACACCATGCTCCTGTGCCACCGCCCCGACCGGGCCGGGATCAACCACATCGCCTACGAGGTCCCCGGCTTCGACGACGTAGTCGAAGGCGGCAACCACATGATCGACAAGGGCTGGCGGGAAGCACGCCGACTCGGCCGGCACACCATCGGCTCCAACGTCTTCCGCTTCCTGCACGCCCCCTGCGGCGGCCGCGTCGAGTACGCCGCCGACATGGACCGGGTCGACGACACCTACGAGACCCGTGTCCACGAGACCACCCCGCCGCACCACATCTGGGCGCTGCGCACCAACCGCGACCAGGAAGCCCCTGACCGGTCCTGACCCTGAGAGGGCACCCACCCATGACCACCGACCACGGCTACCCCGCCGTCCGCATGTACATAGCGGGCGAGTGGTGCCAGGGCGGCACCGGACGTACCGCCCCGATCGTGAACCCGGCCACCGAAGAGGTGATCGGCGACGTACCCCTCGCCACCCCCGCCGACCTCGACCGCGCCCTGGCGGCCGCCGACGCGGGCTTCCGCACCTGGCGCGGTACGTCGATCGCCAAGCGCACGCAGATCCTGCACACCGCCGCCGACCTGCTCACCGAACGCGCCGCCACCGTGGGCCGGATCATGACCCAGGAGCAGGGCAAACCCCTCGCGGAGGCCGCCGGTGAGGCCCGCCGGGTCGCGGACACCCTGCGCTGGCACATCGAGGACGCCCGCCGCGCGTACGGCCGCCTCATCCCGTCCGCCCCCGGCACCGTGCTCTCCGTGCGCCGCGAACCCGTCGGCCCCGTCGCCGCGTTCGTGCCGTGGAACTTCCCCGCCGGCGGCCCCATGCGGAAGATCTCCTCCGCGCTGACCGCCGGCTGCTCGATCGTCATCAAGGCCTCCGAGGAGACCCCCGCGACCGCCGCCGCCCTGGTCGCCTGCTTCGTGGACGCGGGTCTGCCGGCCGGCGTCCTCAACCTCGTCTTCGGCGAACCGGCCGAAGTATCCGCCCAGTTGATCGCCTCTCCGGTCATCCGCCTGGTCGCCTTCACCGGCTCGGTCCCGGTCGGCAAGCTCCTCGCCGCCGAGGCCGGCAAGGTCATGAAGCCCTCCCTGATGGAACTGGGCGGCCACGCCCCGGTGATCGTCTGCGCGGACGCCGACCCGGCCACGGCCGCCCGGCGCGCGGCCCAGGCCAAGTTCCTCAACGCCGGTCAGGTGTGCACCTCGCCGAGCCGGTTCCTGGTCCACGAGAGCCTGATCGACGACTTCACCGCCGAGTTCGTGACGGCCGCCGAGTCCGTGGTCGTCGGCGACGGACTGGCCGAGGGCACCACCATGGGCCCCCTCGCCAACGAACGCCGGCTCACCGCGATGCAGCGGCTGACCGCCGACGCCGTCGCCCGCGGAGCGAAGGTGCTCACCGGCGGCGAACGGCTCGACCGCGCCGGGTACTTCTTCGCGCCGACCGTCCTCAGCGACGTACCGCCGGACGCGGAGGTGCTGCACGAGGAGCCGTTCGGACCGCTCGCGCCCATCGTGCCGTTCACGGATCTCGACGAGGCGTTGAAGACCGCGAACGGCCTGCCGTACGGCCTCGCCGCCTACGGATTCACCCGCGACGCGGCCACCGCGGAACGACTTTCGGCCGAGCTGGAGGCCGGCATCCTCTCCCTCAACCACTGCGGCGGCTCGGTCCACGAGGCGCCCTCCGGTGGAGTGAAGGAGAGCGGCTACGGGCGGGAGGGCGGGCCCGAGGCCCTGGACTCCTACCTGGTCACCAAGCGCGTCTCCCACCTGCTGGTGCCATGAGGTACGCGCGGATCTCGGTCGGCGGGCGGCCGGTCTGGGGCCGGGTGGGGGAGCGGGACATCGAGCTGCTGTCCGGGTCTCCGTTCGAGTTGCCGTCCGGCTCAGCGCACGAGTTGCCGTCAGGCTCCGGGCACGAGTCGCCGTCCGGCTCCGCGCACGAGTCGCCGTCCGGCTCCGCGCACGAGTCGCGGTCCGGCTCTTTGCTCGAAGGCGCCCCGGACGTGACCGGCACCGTGCCGCTCGCGGAGGCCGTCTGGCTGCCGCCCGTCCTCCCGCCCGTCTTCTACGCCGTCGGCATGAACTACCCGCGGCACATCGCGCACGCCGGCGTCGAGACCCCCAAGCGCCCCGAGGTCGGCTACCGGGCCAACAACGCGCTCACCGGCCACCGTTCGCCCATCATCAAGCCCGTCGAGGTCACCGGGCGCTTCGAGGCCGAGCCCGAACTCGTCGCCGTCATCGGGCGAACGCTGCGGCACGCCTCCTACGAGGAGGCGCGCGCGTCGATCTTCGGCTGGACCATCGGCAACGACGTCAGCGCCCGCACCTGGCAGCACGAGGACCGCACCTTCTGGCGCAGCAAGAACAGCGACACGTTCAAGCCCATGGGGCCCTGGATCGAGACCGACGTCGACGCCCTCGCCCAGACCACCACCCTGCGCGTGAACGGCGAGACGCGGGCCCGATTCCCCACCGGCGACATGGTGTTCGACCCCTTCGACCACCTCGTCGAGATCACCCGGCACAACACCGTGCACCCCGGTGACGTGCTGTGGATGGGCGCCGAGGCCACCTGCCAACTGGAGCCCGGCGACACCGTGGAGATCGGGATCAGCGGCATCGGCGTGCTCTCCAACCCCGTACGAATCGAAGGGAACGAGCCATGAGCAAGGAACCGCGCTACATCCATCACGTCAACTTCCCCACCACCGACCCCGACCGGACCGCCGAGTGGTACACGAAGGTCTTCGGGATGAAGCGGATCATGCCCAAGTCCAACACCCGTGTGGTGCTGATGACCCGGGGCAACTTCGACCTCCACTTCACGCCGGTCGAGGAGATGGAGCGCATGGCGCCCTATCACTTCGCCGTCGAGGTCGACGACTGGGACGACTTCCTCGACCACCTCAAGGACCTGGGCATCCGCCACACCCGGCCGATCCAACGCCCCGAGAACCAGTCCAAGTTCTGCTACATCCACGACCCCGACCACACCATGATCGAGCTGGTCCACCACGCCAAGCGCCCCAACTGAGCCTGCACGCACGGGAGTTCATCCTCATGCCCATCGCCGACTCCGACGGCACCTCCATCTACTACGAGCGGCACGGCAGCGGCCCGGCGATCCTGCTCGTGCACGGCAGCGGTGGCCATCACGCGGCCTGGTGGCAGCAAGTGGCCGCCCTGCGCCAGGAGTTCACGATCCTGACCGTGGATCTGCGCGGCTTCGGCAAGTCCGACTCGTCCATGGCCGAGTTCGACGGCCAGGACTTCCCGGGTGACGTGGTCGCGGTCCTCGACGCCGAGGACATCACCGACGCCATGCTCGTCGGTCAGTCCATCGGGTCCGTCGCCGCCTTGCGCGCCGGACTGCTGCGCCCCGAGCGCGTCTCGTCCGTGGTCCTAGGCCACTCACTCGGCGGCATCAGCCACCCCGAGCTCAAGGAACTGGCCGCCGCCGACCGCGCCGAGGCCGTCAAGCTGCCCGTCATCGACCGGCTGCTCACCCGGCAGTTCCAGCGGGAGCGCGCCGATCTGACCTTCCTCTTCCAGCAGATGGGCACCTTCAACGTCGCCCGGATGCAGGACCTGCGCAACCTCGACACCAACGGCCCCTCCCTGGAGGAGATCCAGGCCTCGGGCATCCAAGTCGCCTTCCTGGCCGGCGAGAAGGACGCGGTGCTGAGCGTAAAGACCGTCGCCCGCGCCCACGAACTCCTTCCAGGCTCGCACCTGGAGATCGTCCCGGACGCCCCGCACTCCATGTACTGGGAGGCACCCGCGCAGTACAACGCGGCCGTCGCCCACCTGCGCCGCACCCTCACCGCACCGAAGGAAGCCGCATGAGCAGCCTCACCCTGGACGCCGCCGAGGAGATCATCGACGCCGCCCACAAGCGCGCCCAGGCGATCGGAAAGGCGGTGAGCGTGGCCGTGGTGGACGCCGGCGGTTTCCCGATCGCGATCCGCCGCCCGGACGGGGCCCGCCCGCTCACCCCGGACATCGCCCGCGCCAAGGCGTACACCGCCGCGATCATGCAACGCCCCGGCAAGATGCTGAAGAAGTGGCAGGAGAGCCAGCCCGTCTTCTTCTCCCAGCTCTCCCAACTCCCCGGCGCGTCCATGCCGATCATGGCCACCGAAGGCAGCCTCACCATCAAGAGGAACGGCGAGATCATCGGCGGCCTCGGCATCGCCGGCGGCACGGCGGACGAGGACCAGCGGATCGCCGAGGAGGTCCTCGAATCCCTCGGCTACGAGCTGGAGTTCGCGGCGTGGGGCACAACGGGTAATCCGTCTCAGCCGACTCCGTCCGGAAAGGACGCGTGACGACATGGCGGACACCTTCAACTACCGCATCGACCACCACGGCAGCCTGGTCCGCCCCGGCGACCTCGCCACGATCGGCGTAGAGCAGGCGGTCAGGGACGCGGTGGCCTTCCAGCGCAAGCTGCGCTCGACGGTCGTCACCGACGGCGACTTTCCGCGGGAGGACTTCCGCAGCGCAGTACTTGACGGCGTGTCAGGATTTCGTCGCACTGACGAGACGGACCCCGACGGCCTAGCCCGCTGGATCGCGGAATCCCTCCCGAAGACGGCCGGCCCGCTGCTCGCCGACTCGGCCGCCAAGCTCGCCGAACTGACGGTGATCGCCCCGAAGGCATCGCTGCCCTCCCCGGCCTACCTGGCCGCCACGACGTACGAGCCCGGCCTCGGAGTGTCCTCCGCCCGCGAGCTGGGCGAGGCCCTGGCGGAGATCATCCGGGCGGAGATCGAGCTGCTGGTCGCGAGGGGCGTACGCCTCATCCAGCTCAACAACCCCTTGTTGCTTGCTCAGTTGGAAGGCGACCGAGGCGCGCTGTCCTTCGAGGACGCGCTCGCCGTAGAGGCATTGGCGGTACGTCTGGACAAGCGCCCCGAGGGCGTCCGCATAGGCCTCTGCCCAGGCTGGGCAGCACCCATGGAGGCGGGCCGAACCCGCACCGAGAAGCTGTACGCCACCATCCCCGCCGACCGCTGGATCCTCCCCTTCGACCAGGGCACCCAGGCCGAACTGGACCTGGTCAGGGCACTCCCGGAGGACCGCGACTTCTGCCTGGGCGTCGTAGACGCGACCACACCAGAGCTGGAAGACATCGACACGGTGATGGAACGGATAGACGCGGTAGGGGAGTTCAAGGACTTGGAGGACGGAGCGGTCTCCCCGTCCCGAGGCTTCGCGGACGTAGCAAGCCGACCCCTACTGACAGCAGAGGCCCAGCGCCAGAAGCTGGTCCTGGTAGAGACAATCGCCCGCTACTGCTGGGGCAACGAGTTCTAGAACGCCCTAAGGGGCGCGGGGAACTGCGCGATCAACCACACACAACCCGCGCCCCACATCGCACACAAGCCAGGCAGACGCTAAAGCGCCTCGGCAAAAGTCACCGTTCGCTCGCTGAGCAACGGCCACACAGCCTCCACGATCAGTTCCTTGAAATGCGGCGCAGCCTTATGCGCGTCGAACCCGACCTCGTCGGCATACCGCTCGTAGAGCAGAAACCCGTCGGCCACGGCATGCACCTCGTACGCCTCATTCGCGGGCTCGGCCCTGGTCAACTCGCGCATCTCCAGCAGAGCGTCACGCACTGCGGCCTCGTCCTCCGGCGCGCACTGGTAACGGGCAATGACTGCGTACCCCATGTCTTGTTCTCTCCTCGGCGATTCCGATCCCCCGACCCGCCGATTCCAGCACGAATCCCCTGATGAGCGGCTCGCACGGAGCGCAACCAATGTGTGCCGCCCCGGCTCTGGCCCCCCATCGCCCAGTGAGGTGTGGTGAACCGCATGCGTACTCTCGAAACCCTCTCCGGAGGGGAGTGGATCACGACCGGCGACTGGATCGACGTCCACGACCCGGCCGACGTCCGCGCCCCCATCGCCCGCGTCCCCGCCCTCGCCGCGAAAGACGTCACCAGGGCCTACGACCACGCCGAACGCGGGTTCGCCGTCTGGAAGCGCACGAGCCCCTTCGAGCGGGCCCGGATATTCACCGACGCGGCGCGCCTGATCCGCGAGCGGGTCGAGGGAATCGCCGCCGACGTCACCGCAGAGAACGGCAAGACCCGCGCCGAGGCGACGGCCGAGACACTCAAGTCAGCGGATTTCCTGGAGTATTACGCCGCTCTCGCCCGGCAGGGCTACGGCACGCTCCTGCACGACGTACGCCCCAACCACCGTACGCACACCCAGCGCGAGCCCATCGGCGTGATCCTCGTGATCAGCCCTTGGAACGACCCGCTGATCACCCCGGCCCGCAAACTCGCCCCGCTGCTCGCCACCGGCAACGCGGCCGTGTTCAAGCCGGCCACCGAAACCCCTTTGGCGGGGCTGCACTTCGCCCGCGCCCTGCACGACGCGGGCCTGCCGGCCGGTGTCCTGAACGTCGTCACCGGCCGCACCGCCGAGATCGAGGAGGCCCTCCTCGACGACCCGCGCGTCGTCGGCATCACCTTCACCGGCTCCAACGCCGTAGGCAACCGCATCCGCCGCCGCCTCGCCGACCGCAACGTCCGTTTCCAGGGCGAACTCGGCGGCAAGAACGCCTCCGTAGTCCTGCGCGACGCCGACCTGCCGACCGCCGCGAAGGCGGTCGTCGCCGCCTCCTTCGGCCAGGCCGGACAGCGCTGCACCGCCACCAGCCGGGTGATCGTCGAACAGCCGGTGTACGAGGAGTTCGCGCGGTTGCTGGTCGCCGAGGTCGAGACCCTGACCGTCGGTCCCGGCAGTGACCCGGCGACCACCTTGTGCCCTCTCTCCAGCCCCAGGCAGCGCGACTCCGTCCTGGCCGACCTGGCCCGCGCACTCGACCAGGGCGCCACCGTCCTCACCGGCGGCCGGGCCGACACCAACGGCGAGCGCGCGCACGGCTGTTACGTCCAGCCGACCGTACTCGCCGACGTCACCGCCGAGTTGGCGATCTGGCGCGAGGAGGTCTTCGGTCCCGTCCTCGTGCTGCGGGCCGTCGCCGACTTCGACGCGGCCGTCGAGGCGGTCAACGACTCCGACTTCGGCCTCGCCGCCGCCGTCTTCACCCGCGACCTGGGCCATGCGTACCGCTTCGCCGACGCGGCCGAGTGCGGGCAGGTCGCGGTCAACTCCACGACCACCGGCTGGGACGTCCACCTGCCCTTCGGCGGGTTCCACGACTCCGGTACGGCGTACAAGGAGCAGGGCGAGGAGGTGCTCCGCTTCTCCACCCGAGTCAAGACGGTCGCCGTCAACCTCGGTGCTCCGGAGCAGACCCGTGGCTGACGAGACCGTCGGAGTCGTCGGCGCCGGCATCGTGGGCCTGGCCACCGCCCGCGAGATCGCCCTGCGCCGCCCCGGCACCAGAGTCGTCGTCTTCGAGAAGGAGCCGGAGGTCTCCCGCCACCAGACCGGCCACAACTCCGGTGTCGTGCACGCCGGTCTCTACTACCCGCCCGGCAGCCTCAAGGCAGACCTGTGCGTCCGGGGCGTGGCCCTGCTGCGTGAGTACTGCGGGCAACGCCAACTCCCGTACCGCGAGATCGGCAAGCTGGTCGTGGCCGTCCGCGAGGACGAACTCGGCCGGATGGACGCCCTGTTCGAGCGGGCCCGCAACAACCACGTGCCGGACTTGCGGAAGTTGTCGCGCGAGGAGATCCGCGAGATCGAACCGCGCGCCGGCGGGATCGCCGCCCTGCACTCCCCGCGCACCGCGATCACCGACTACCCGGCGATCGCCCGCGCCTTCGCCGAGGACGTCGTCGACTCCGGCGGCGAGGTGAAACTGGGCTTCCCGGTCGGCTCGTTGACCGACGTGCCGGGTGGCATCGAGGTGGGGTCCGCGCAAGAACGTATTCGCGTGGACCGGTTGATCCTGTGCGCGGGTCTTCAGTCCGACGTGGTCGCGAGGCTCGCGCACGACGCGAAAGAACCGCGGATCATCCCCTTCAGGGGCGAGTACATGCTGCTCAGGCCGGAGCGTACGAACCTGGTGCGCGGGCTCATCTACCCAGTGCCGGACCCGCGTTACCCCTTCCTCGGCGTCCACTTCACGCCCCGCGTGGACGGCTCCGTGGAGGTCGGCCCCAACGCGGTCCTCGCCCTCGCGAGGGAGGGCTACACCCGGACGAGGATCTCGCCGAGGGACCTGCTGGGCCTCGCCGGCTACCCCGGCGCCTGGAAGATGGCGGCCCAGCACTGGCGTACCGGAATCAAGGAGTACCGCGGCTCCTTCTCCACGGCGGCCTTCATGAAGGACGCCGGGCTGTACGTCCCCGGAGTCGGCGTCCGTGACGTCGTGCGAGGCGGGGCGGGTGTGCGGGCCCAGGCGCTGGACCGGGACGGCACGCTCGTGGACGACTTCCGCATCCACCGGGCCGGCCGCGTCACCGCCGTACGGAACGCGCCCTCGCCGGCCGCCACCGCGTCGATGGCGATCGCCGAACACATCGTGCGCGCGGTCTTCGAAGATGTCGCCGCAAACTGAAAATGCCCTGCGTGCGGCGCACTTTCACGCAACAACTGCTTGCGCTCCCGGGGACTCCGCAAGGCCCCGGGACCCGCCTAGCGTTCCCTCCGTAACGCCCATCACCCCGTTCGACAGAAAGAGTTGAAGGATGTTCGTCGTCGACACCCAGATTCACATCTGGAAGGAAGAGACCCCGGACCGCCCCTGGGTCCCCGGCGCCCGGGAGCGCATCCGTCTCAACGGTCACCGGGAGGACCCCTTCTCCTACGAGGAGGCCCTGGAGCTGATGGACGAGGCGGGCGTCAACCGTGCGCTGATCCTGCCGCCGTCCTGGGAGGGCGACCGCATCGACTACGCCCTGGAGGCGTGCGAGGCGCATCCCGACCGCTTCGGCATCATGGCCCGCATCCCGCAGAACAAGCCCGAAGAGGGCACGGCGATGCTGAAGGACTTCGCCCAGAACCCGCATGTGAAGGGCACGCGGCTGACCTTCCACCGGCCGCAGGACCGGAACTGGATGATCGACGGCACCAACGACTGGTACTGGCCCGTCGCCGCCGAGTTGGGCATCCCGACGATGGTGCACGCCCCGATCTGGAAGCGGGAGCTGGGCGAAATCGCCGACAAGCACCCCGAGTTGAAGATCATCATCGATCACATGGGCATCATGGCCCGCTGCGTGGACGACGCGATCGGCTACTGGGTCTCGGAGACCGCCGACCTGGCGGCCCACCCGAACATCTACGTCAAGGTGTCGGCGCTGCCGGGCTACTCCACCCAGCCCTTCCCGAACAACAACATCCAGAAGTACGTCCGCGAGATGGTCGACAAGATGGGCCCGCGGCGCTGCTTCTACGGCACCGACATCACGCGGCTGCTCGGCCACGGCATCACGTACACCGACACGATCGAGCAGTTCACCAAGCACTGGGACTTCAGTCCCGAGGAGCTTGAATGGATCATGGGCCGCGGTATCTCCGAGGTCCTGAACTGGCCGATCGAGGGCTGAGGAAGCACCAGAGATGACGGACACCCAGTACAACCCGGGCGCCGACGGCGGTGACGCCGTCGTCTCCGCCCTGAACGCCGTCGGCGCCGAGTACCTCTTCTGCTCGTCGGGGTCCGAGTGGGCCCCGGTGTGGGAGGCGCTGGCCCGCCGGCACCGCGACGGCGAGCCCGCCCCGGAGTACCTCGACCTGACCCACGAGACGGTCGCCGTCGGCATGGCCACCGGCTTCGGCCTGGTCAGGCGGCGCCCTCAGGGCGTCCTGCTGCACGCGGCCCCCGGTCTGCTCCAGGGCTCCATGGCCGTGCACGGCGCGCTCCTGGCCGGCGTCCCGATGGTGGTCGCCTCCTCGGAGTCGACCACGTACGGCGACGCCCCCGGCCATGATCCGGGCGGCCAGTGGTACCGCAACCTGTCCGTCGTGGGCGGTCCGCACGGCATCGCGCAGCCCTTCACCAAGTGGTCCAACGAGGCCGCGAGCGTCCACACCCTGCCCACGATGATCACCCGGGCGGCGGAGCTGGCGTGGCGGGCGCCGGCGGGTCCGGCGTACCTCAACATCCCGCTGGAGATCCTCCTTGAGGAGTGGGACGGCCGTGAGGCCAAGCCGATCGTCGCGCCGGGCTCCACGCACAGCTCGCCCGAAGAGGTCGACCCCGTCGCGCAGTTGATCCGTGAGGCCGCCAACCCCGTGATCGTCACGGAGACTTCGGGCCGTGAGGCGGGCGGCTTCGAGGCCTTGGTCGCCTTCGCCGAGGCCTGGCACATCCCGGTCGTCGAGCCCGACTCGGCGGTGTGCGGCAACTTCCCGCGCACCCACCCGCTGCACGCCGGCAGCGACATCGGACCATGGATGGACGAGGCGGATCTGATCCTGTTGGTCAACTGCCGTGCCCCCTTCTACCCGCCGTCCCGCCGCCCCGCCAAGGCGAAGGTCGTCGTCATCGACGAGGTGCCGCAGCGCCCGCACGTCGTCTATCAAGTCCTGTTCGCCGACCGCTACTTGGAAGGCAATGTCACCAACACCCTGCGCCAGCTGACCAAACGGGCGAGGGATCTCGACGAGGCCGCGATCGCCGTCCGCCGAAGCGCCCAGGAACAGCGGCACACCGCCGAACTGGCCGCCGTCACCGTCGCAGAGACCAAGGCCGCGGACGCCGAGGGCATCGACCCCGTGCTCGTCGCCGCGACCCTGCGCAGGCTCCTCGACGGCAAGGGCGGCATCGTCGTCGACGAGACCATCACGCACAGCCGCGTGGTCAAGCGGCACCTGCGGACGGACGCCCCCGACTCCTACTTCTACGTCCAGGGCGGCCTCGGTCAGGGCATCGCGGTCGCCCTCGGCGTCAAACTCGCCGCGCCCGAGCGCCCGGTGGTGCTCACCATCGGCGACGGCGCCTTCACCTACAACCCGGTCATCCCGTCGTACGACGCCTCCAAGGCGTACGAACTCCCGCTGCTGATCGTGGTGTTCAACAACCGCGTCTACAAGTCCATGAACCTCAACCACCGCCGCTTCTACCCCGACGGCGCCGCCGCCGAGACCGGTGAGTGGCTCGGCACCGACCTGCGCCGGCTGCCCCGACTCGCGCAGTTCGCCGAGCCGTTCGGCATGCACACCGAGACCGTCGACACCACGGACGCGCTCGCGCCCGCGCTGGAGCGCGCCCTCAAGGCCGTGGCCGGGGGCACCACCGCCGTCGTCGACGTGCTCGTCACCCGCTGATCCAGGAGGCACCCGCCACCATGTCCACCACACCGACGAAGGTCCTGGTCCCCGCCGACAACCTGCGCACCTTCTCCGCGGCCCTCCTGGAGAAGGGCGGCCTCAGCCCCGAACACGCGCGCACCACCGCCGACGTGCTCGTCTGGGCCGCCCTGCGCGGAGTCGACTCCCACGGCATCGCCCGCGTCCCCGCCTACCTGGAGCTGCTTGCCAAGGGGGTCGCGAACGCCGACGCCGAGATCACGATCGAGTCGACCACCCCGGCCGCCGCGGTCCTCGACGCCGACCGCGCCCCCGGCCCGGTTGCCCTCAGCGCCGCCGCCGACGAGGCCGTACGCCGGGCCCGCGTGACGGGCATCGCCTCCGTCGGCGTCCGCCGTACCGTGCACACCGGCGCCATCGGCTACTACGTCTCCAGGATCGCCGAACAGGGCCTGGTCGGGATCGGGTTCGTGGCCGGCATGCCCAACATGGGCTACACCGGCGTCAAGGGCGCAGCCGTCGCCACCAGCCCGCTGGCCGTCGCGGTACCGGCCCGCGACCACGCCCCGCTGCTCCTCGACATGGCCACCGCGACCATCGCCCTCGGCAAGATCCGCCAGGCGAAGGCGAGCGGCACGCCGTTGCCCGAGGGCGCGGCGGCCACGGAGGACGGCACCCCCACCACGGACCCCGAACTGGCGGTCATGCCACTGCCGTTGGGCGGCGCCAAGGGGTCCGGGATGTCTCTGGCCTTCGAGCTGCTGACCAGCGTCCTGGTGGGCGCGCCGATCTTCTCCGCCTTCCACTCGGACGACCCGGCCGGCCGCAAGCACCGCCAGAACGCCCTGCTCATCGCTCTCGACCCGGCCGCCTTCGGTGACGCCGACGCCTTCACCGCCAACGTCGACACCACCCTGGCCACGCTCAAGGACCTCCCGGTGGCGGAGGGCGCGGACGGTGTCCACTACCCCGGCGAACGCAGCGCGGCCGTGGCCGTGGAGCGAGGCGAGCTGGGCATCCCGGTGGCCCCGAAGGTCTGGCGCGACCTGACGGAACAGGCGGAGAAGCTGGATGTGAGGCTGCCGGGGACGATCGGCTAGCGCTCACAACGCGGGTTCCCCCAGCGCCCCGTGGGGGCGCGGGGAACTGCGCGACCAGCCACAGAAAACCGCTGGCCGCCAACAGCCGGAAGCCACCGAGCTCTTAGGCGCTCGCAGAAGCCCTTCGCACCTGACGAGCAATCAACTCGTAGGTCTCACGGGCCTTTTGATCATCCTGGCCGTCGTACCCGTGATCGACCCCACTCACATCCCGGTACTCCACCAACGCTCCCGCCGCCCGCAGCCGATCCGCATACGTCACCGCTTCCGCCTTCAGCAGATCGAACTCCGCGGTGATGACCACCGCCGGAGCGATCCCCTTCAGGGAAACCGTGTCCGACGGATGCGCGGGCGATACGAGCCGATCCCGACGCAACTCCACGTCAGGGATGTACGCCGTGTCGAACACGTCGGCCATCCAGGGCCGCAGCACCGGCTTGTCGACGGCGGCCCGCTTCGACCTCGCCTCGGTCGTCAGGTCCAGTGGCGGATAGTGCAGCACCTGAAGTGCGATCGACGGCCCGCCCTCCTCCAACGCCTGCCGCGCCACAGCCGCCGCGAGCCCGCCTCCCGCGCTCTGCCCGCCGATGGTGAGGCGCCCGCCGTCCCACCCGTGCTCGGCGCCGTGTTCGGCGACCCAGCGGACCACCTCGTACGCCTGCCGCGGGGGAGCCGGGAACGGGTGCTGCGGGGCGACCGCATAGTCGACGTTGATGACCACCGCTCCCGCCTCGACGGCGAGGAACCGGCACAGCGGATCGTCGATCTCCGTCACGGACATCACGTATCCGCCGCCGTGGAAGTTGACGTGCACCGGTGGCGGATCGTCGCCCTCGGTCGTCGGCAGGTACACAACGGCCCGCGCGGGAGCGATCGACGTGGGGATCGTCAACTCGGTGACCACGCGCGGGTATTCGGGGAACCGCGCGTGCGACGCGGCAGCGGATCCGCGCCCGCCGGAGCGGCGCTCGGCGGCCAGGGTCGCGCGCTGCATCGCCTTGGCGACGAACGCGGCCACTACCGGCCTGGCGAGAAGCGACATGTGGGCTCCGTTCTCAGCGGATCACGCGGACGCCGTCCAGGGCGATGGACAGGACCCGGTCGCGCTGGGCGTCGTCCAGGAAGGTCGTCCCGGTGACGCCCGCGACCATCCGGATCAGATCGCCGAAGTCCATGTCCTTGCGCGCCACCCCGGCCTCCTGGGCGCGCTCGAAGAGCGGACCGCCCGCGGCGTACATCGAGTCGCGGCAGGCGTTGAGGATCTCCGACTCCCCGTCGAGGGCCTCCCGGATCGCGCGCTTGGTCACCATGTAGGCGGCGAACCTGGCGAGCCAGGAGGACAGGGCCTCCCAAGGCTCCTGGTCGGCCACCTCCCGGGCGACCCGGACCAGGTCGTTCACCTCGTCCGCGTACACGCTCTCGAAGAGATGGCGGCGGGTCGGGAAGTTCCGGTAGAGCGTGCCGATGCCGACGCCCGCGCGGCGGGCGATGTCCTCCAGGGAGGCCTCCGCGCCGTTCTCGGCGAAGGCCTCGCGTGCCGCGACCAGCAGTGCGTCGTAGTTGCGGGCCGCGTCCTTACGGTGGGGCCGCTGGGACGCGACGATCTCGCTGACGGGGAACGACTGTGCCTCGCTGAGGGGCGACGGCTGGGCGGTCACGGGTGCCTCCCGGGATGGGGCGGGTTGAACCGGAGGTATACCTCCGCTACAGTGGAGGGGTACCTCCACTTTACCAGTGTGGGTGGGCTCGGTGTGGATGCGTGCGGCCGCACGCCCGACCGACGCGACTCCACCCCCGTATCTCCATCTCCCTCTTCTCTCCCTTCGCTCTCCCCTTTCTCCATCTCCCTCGGTTCGGAGAGGCCTTTTCATGCCCCGCAAGTCCACCCGTCTCACCTTCGCGGTGCTCGCGACCGGTGCCGGCGTGTTCTCCATGCTGCAGTCGCTGATCGCGCCGGCCCTGCCGACCGTCCAGCACGCGCTGCACACCTCGCAGTCCACCGCGACCTGGGTGATGACGGCGTATCTGCTGTCCGCCTCCGTCTTCACGCCCATACTGGGCCGGGTCGGCGACCTGATCGGCAAGAAGCGCACGCTGGTGTCCGTACTGGTCGTCGTGGCGCTCGGCTGTCTGCTCGCCGCGCTCGCGCCGAACATCGGTGTGCTCATCGTCGCCCGGGTCGTCCAGGGCATCGGCGGTGCGCTGTTCCCGCTGTCGTTCGGCATCATCCGGGACGAGTTCGACGCCTCCCGGGTCAGCGGCAGCATCAGCAACCTGTCCGCCGTCATCGCCGCGGGTGGTGGCGTCGGCATCGTGGCGGCCGGGCCCATCGTGTCCGCGCTCAACTACCGCTGGCTGTTCTGGATCCCGGTCGCCGTGGTCGCGGTGACCACGCTCATCGCCCTGCGTTACGTGCCCGAGTCGCCCAACAGGGCGGAGGGCAAGGTGAATTGGCTAGGTGCCGGGCTGCTCTCGGCGTGGCTGGTCGCCCTGCTGCTGCCGCTCAGCCAGGCGAGCGTGTGGGGCTGGGGCTCGGGCCGCGTGATCGGCCTGTTCGCCGCGGCCGTCGTGCTGTTCGCGCTGTGGCTGCTGGCCGAGGCCCGTTCCCGGACCCCGCTCATCGACCTGCGCGTGATGCGGCTGCCCGCCGTGTGGACCACCAACGCGGCCGCGCTGCTGTTCGGCGCGGGCATGTACTCGCTGTGGTCCTTCCTGCCGGGCTTCGTGCAGACCCCGTCGGCCGCCGGATACGGCTTCGGCGCGAGCGTCACGGCTTCCGGGCTCCTCATGCTCCCGATGCTGGTCGCGATGTTCGTCTCCGGCATCCTCAGCGGCCGGCTGGAACCGGCGGTGGGCGCCAAGTCGCTCCTCACCACCGGTGCCGCGCTCGGTGCGCTGGCCCTGGGCATGCTCGCCCTGTGGCACGACGCGCAGTGGCAAGTCGCCCTGGTCTCGGGCGTGTTCGGCCTCGGCATCGGACTCGCCTTCGCCTCGATGGCCAACCTCATCGTCGGCAGCGTGCCGCCCTCGCAGACCGGCGCGGCCACCGGCATGAACGCCAACATCCGCACCATCGGCGGCTCCATCGGCGCCGCGCTGACCAGCGTCCTGGTCACCGGGCACCTGCAATCCTCGGGCCTGCCGTACGAGTCCGGCTACACCCACGGCTTCGCCCTGCTGGCGGCGCTGTGCCTGGCGGCCTCGCTGGCGGCACTCCTGGTCCCGACGCGGGCCCGCGGACTCTCGGGCTCACTCCGAGCCACCACCGACGTGACGAACGACCTGTCGAAGACGGCGGAGTTGAACGCGGAGTCGAACCCGGAGCCGCTTGCCTCTGGCCCCCGAGGTTGACGGACCTACGCGGGCCCCGCCCCGCGAGGCTGACGGACCCCTACGCGGGCCCCGCCCCGCTACTCACACCCCACGCCGTCCCCGTCCCGATCGAGGTGTCGCCCGTATCCCGGGTCACCGACCCGGACGGGGGCGGCGCCGGCCGCGCGGGCCGCGGCGCAGTTGGCGTAGTACACGTCCTGCCCGCCGGAATCGTCGCTCCCACCGGCGACTTCGGCGGGCTCAGCCGTGACCGTCGCCTTCACGGTCCGCGTCGCCCGGACGGTGACCGTGGTGGCCGGTTCGGGATCCGCGGCCTCGGTGACCGTCGCCGTGGCGGTGGCGGTCGTGGTGACCGTGGCGGTGACCCGAGGAGCGGCGGACGCCGACGCCGGCTCCTTTCCGTCGTCGCCTCCGCCGGCCAACAGGCCCACCAGGAAGGCGAATCCGACGGCCGGGATGACGTACCGCTTTCTCGCCCAGCGCGGTGCCGGACCGGCCGACGGTATGCCGGCCGGTGGGTTGGGCGGGATGGTGGGCGAAGTGTTGTACGGATTGCTCATTTTCGTACCCCCCTGCGTACTTCGTGTGAGGGGACGGTAGTGCTGCGCCGCACGCGGCAGGAGGGGTTCCGTGGTGCGGTGACCGATCCGTGACCGTGCGGGGTGGCCGTGTGCATGCGGTAGGGTTTACCTGCGTGATCACACGTTTCGACGAGTGAGCCGCACCGGGACGTGGCGCAGCTTGGTAGCGCACTTGACTGGGGGTCAAGGGGTCGCAGGTTCAAATCCTGTCGTCCCGACGGTGTGAAGGGTCTTCACGGGCGAGAGCCTGAGGCCCCGTGGGTGAAGATCTGTACCGCTCCGCTCAGGCCGGCGCCCGGCAGGCCCATCTCCACCACGATCGCGTCG